>JADLGF010000469.1 GCA_020849415.1 Thermomicrobiales bacterium | reverse complement strand
TCTACGGTGGCCTGCAGGCCGTTTCCCGGCGCGATATCCCGCAGGTGCTCGCCTACTCGTCGATCGGACAGGTGGGGTACATCATGGTCGCGCTGGCACTGGGACCGAAGGTCGGTTTCTCGGCCGTGATTCTCTTCTCGGTCGTGAACGCGCTTAACAAGACGACCCTCTTCCTCGGCGAGCAACTGCGCGGCAAGCTGGCGGGCGGCATTCTCTTCATCGGCGGCCTGAGCGTGGCGGGCATTCCGCCGGTGGCCGGCTTCTTCGGCAAGGCGTCGCTCATCCGGGCCGCGCTGGCCGATGACCGCCCTTGGCTGGTCGGGCTGATTGTGCTCGGCGGCGCGCTTTCGCTCCTCTACATGATCCAGCCGTTTATCCGCATCTTCTGGGCCGATCCGGAGCACGAATCGGAACACCCCTCCCCGATCGACCGGCGCGTTTTCGTCTTCGGACTGGCGGTGCTGCTGGTCGTGATCGGCATCTGGCCGCAACCGTTGCTGTCGCTGAGCGATCACGCGGCGGCGGTGCTCCTGGAGGTGACGCCGTAGTGCGACCCTTCAGCATGCTCTTCTGGTCGCTGATCGGGGCGGTGATCTACGCCTTCACCCTCGGCAGCACCGATCCGATCGATTACGCGGTCGGCGCCGTGCTCGCCTTCGGGGTGGGGCTCCTGATCCGGCCCTTCATGGCGCAGAGTCTGGTCAGCGCGCCGGGTGATCCGCACCCGCCGTTGCTCTCGCGCATCGTTTGGGCGCCGGTTTTCTTCCTGCTCGTCTTCCGGGACATCCTGGTCGGCACCTGGGAGGTGCTGCTCTACACGCTCGGCTTCCGCAGTTTCGAGAACGCCGGCATCGTGCGAATACCGCTGATGGGCCGCACGCGCACCGGGCTCGCGGTGTCGGCCTGGGCGATCACCGTCGCTCCAGGCTCGGCCTTCGTCGATGTCGATTGGGAGTCGGACGAACTGCTGGTGCACGTCCTCGAAGCCGAGGATGGCGACAAGATTCGCCGCATGTACAACGATTTCTACGAGCGCTATCAGAAGAAGGTCTTTCCATGACCGCCACGGAACGGAGGGGATGACATGCACGATTTCATTCTGACCGCCGCCGTGGTCTGGACCTTTCTGTTGATGGCGATCGTGGTGATCGGGTTGCTGCGCACGCCGCACCCGTTGACGCGGATCCTGATGCTCGATTTCATCACGCTGATCCTGATCGCCATCCTGATTCTCTACGCTATTCGCGAGGGGCGACCCTTCTATCTCGACGCCGCGCTGGTGCTGGCGGCGCTATCGTTCATTTCGACCACCGCGGCCGCGCGGTATCAGGCTGAGGGCCGGCCGTTCTAGGGAGCAGCGCACCGTGCGGGAACTGATATCCCACATGTTGATCATTCTCGGCACCCTGACGATAACGCTCGGGACGATCGGGGTGCTTCGCGCACCGAGCATTTACACGCGGCTGCACGCGGCGAGCAAGGCGGTATCGCTCGGCGTGGTGTCGTTCTGCCTGGCGGCGTTCCTGGACAGCGGCTCCGAGGTGCGCACCCGGGTCGTGCTGATCGCCCTTTTCCTGCTGATCACCACTCCGGTGGCGAGCCACGTCATCGCCCGCGCCGCCTACCAGACCGGCGAGGATTGAGTTTCCGGGGCACCGGAGACCTTGCCCGGATGGGGGCAGTCCGTCACACTGCGCGGAGCAACGCGGCAGCGATGCCCAATGTCCAAAGGGGCTGGAACGATGGTGGAAGACGAATATGGCGTGCTCGATGACGAACCGCGGACAGTGGTGATCCGCGAGGTGCCGAAAGAGCCGTCCAATCTCAAGCGCAATCTTGTCGTCGGCATCTGGATCGTGGTGCTGGTGATGCTGGCGCTCTTCATCGGCCAGAATTGGCGAACCCTCCGGCTCGATTTCCTCTTCTGGCAGTTCTCGGTGAAGCTTTCGTTCGCCCTGCTGGCGGCGGCCGCGGTCGGATTGATCATCGGGTTCACCGTTCCGGTCTTCTGGGGTCGCCGCAAGAAGAAATAAGGGTGGCCGCATCGGGACTGACTGCCCGTCGCGCGCGGTGAATCAACGGTCCCGGCGGCGCTCCGCATCGTAGAATGGAGCGGTTAGCCGGCGATCGGGGTGCGCCGAGGCGTGCGTAAAGCTCCAGGTTCGAAAGGGGAAGTGGTTCGATGGCGTACCGATTCTTGCTCGAGGTGCCAGCCTCGCTCGCAGATCAGGCGAACATTGCCGTTGCCGCCGCCGGCGATGCCCAGGTGGTGGTGAAACGCGCCAAGGCCCACCGGCAGGGCTTTGCCGATCCGAACATCGATATGACCATCGCCGCGCACTCGCTGACGGTCACCCGGACGCTGATGGCCTGGCACGATTCCCTGCCGCCGGCCGATCGGGATATCGGCATCGTGCTGCACAGCGGGGATCGGCTCGCCCTGGCCGATCAAACTGCCGCGTCACTGATTGCCGCGGTTCGCCGCGATCAGCCGTGGGTAGAACGCAGCGCCCCCAAGATTGGTGACCATGAGGAGGATTACCGGATGACTGATCTCGTCGCACCGGTCGGGGAGCAGGCGTTGGCCGAAACCCGCGACAAGCCGTTCAACATCGCCGAAATCAACCACCTCGCGCTCCGCGTGCCGAACCT
>JADLGF010000468.1 GCA_020849415.1 Thermomicrobiales bacterium | reverse complement strand
TGCAGGTGATGGCTACCATCGTGAATCAGGTGCAGACCGCATGCAGCGTCCCGCTCGGGATCGCTGGCGCTGCCCTGCGCGTGCGCTGGACCACCCTCGAGCGTCTCCGTGGGCCGATCACGGGGTCCCAGGGGCCGGAGTCTGCCCGATTGCTGATCGTTTCCGAGGGAGGTATGCCGGAGCATTAACTCCCTGGAATCGCATCGCAATCAGCCAGACGCCCGAGCCCGGTTGAACGGGGCGGGCTTTTTTGTTGCCCGCGCGCCCCGCCCTCGCAGCCATCACGCATCGATTCGGCCGGGTGAGCCGAACGGAAATCGAGCCGCACGGACGCGGCCGGAAAGGACAGGTCATGGTGCGACGTCGCAATCGGACCGCACGCATCGGTACATCGAACAACGCGGATCGCGCCCGGTCGGCGCGCCCGCGGCTCAGGGGAGAGCGAACGCAATGCCTTTAACCACAATCGGTCCGCGGGCGCTGGAGATTCGCGGAGTCGAAAAATCGTTCAAGAAGCGCCGCCAGGAGCCGGTGCGGGCGCTGCGCGGCATCGATCTCACCATCGACAAGGGTGAAGTGGTCGGGATTCTCGGGCCGAACGGCAGCGGAAAGAGCACCCTGGTCCGGGTGATCTCGACCCTGATCACCCCCGATGCCGGGACGGTCGATGTCTTCGGGATCGATGCGCTGCACCATCCGAAAACGGTCCAGAAGATGATGAACCGGGTCAGCGTGGAGGCGAGTTTCTTCAAGAAGCTGAGCGCCCGCGAGAATCTGCTCTACGGCTCGAAGCTCTACGGGCTGACGAGCGCCGAGGCGAGCCCGCGCATCACCGAAATCCTGGAGGGAATCGGTTTCCGCATGAAGCGCGCCGGTGAACCGATGGAGAATCTCTCGCGCGGCATGCAGCAGAAGATCGCGCTGGCCCGCGCCCTGCTGACGAGCCCGATGCTGCTCCTGCTCGATGAGCCGACCACCGGTCTCGATCCGCGCAGCAAGAAGGATGTGCAGGCGGTGATCTGGGATATTCGCCGCCGGCACGACGCCTCGATCCTCCTCTGCACCCACGACATGGGCGAGGCCGAGGAACTCTGCGACCGGATCGGGATCATGGTCGATGGTGAACTGATCGCTATCGATACCGCCGACGGACTGAAACGGAAATACCAGAGCGGACCGGAATTGCCGACGCTCGAAGACGTTTTCATGGCCGCCACCGGCACCACGCTGGAGGAAGCGTCCATGGAGGAAGAGGAAAAGGAACTGGTAACCGCATGAGCGAACTCGCGCACGCACCCCGCGCGGAACGCCCACGGTGGCTATTGGAGCTCATTGCCGCCTGGGGTTTCGCGCAACGCAACTTCTTCCTGACCAAGCGCTACTTCCTCTGGGAAGTGGTCTGGCTGGCCTACGCCACCGTCAGCGCCATGAGCATCGGCTTCATCGGCGTCGATGTCGATCGGGGCGGGGTCGATGGCGCCCGCCTGACGACCTTCCTGCTGATCGGTTCGATCCTGTGGGGCTACCTCTCGATGATCTTCGATCTCCTGTCGGAGACGGTCAGCTGGGAGCGGTGGGAAGGGACGATCGAATACACCTTCATGTCGCCGGCGAGCCGGGCGACCCAACTGCTCGGCACCAGCATCTACGCCATCGCCTACGGCGTGGCGCGCACGGCGCTGATCTTCGGCATCGTCTCCCTCTTCTTCGATATGGATCTCAGCAACGCCAACTACTTCTCGGCGCTGGTGATCCTGGTGCTCTGCAGCATCTCGCTGGTCGGACTCGGCATGGTGGCGGCGGTGATGCCGCTCCTCTCACCGGAGAAGGGCCAGCAGGTCTCCTCGATCTTCACGGCCGTGCTGCTGCTGGTTTCGGGCGTCTACTACTCGGTGTCAGTGCTGCCGGGCTGGATGCAGGCGATCGCGAAGTTCTCGCCGATCACCTACGCGCTGGAGGGGATGCGCGCCGCGCTGCTCGATGGCGCCACGCTCAACGAAACCTGGCCGAGCATCTGGCCGTTGTTGATCATGGGCGCGATTCTGGTGCCGGGCGGTTTGCTGATCTTCCGCGCCGGTGAGCGCTACGCCAAACGGACCGGCCTGCTCAAGCGCAGCGGCTAAGGCGGCGGTGCTCTCGAATGAATCGGAGTGAGCCTCCACCCGGGACGTTCGTCGCGATCGTCCCGGGTGGGCGGTCTCGGCCGGGGCAGGCGAGCCGTGAACGTAGTAGGATCAGCGAATTGAGTTCGCGTGCAAGGAGCCCTCAGGATAATGTCGGCGAGGCTGACCCGGCGCACGGCGGTGACCGGCGCGCTTGGAAGTGTAATTGCGGCGATGAACGGCTGGAAAGCCTTCGCCGAGGAAGCGTCTGAAATCCCCTGGAGTTATCCGATCGCCTGGCCGGGGCGTGCGCTCGGCGACGGCTTCGTCATCCGCCACGGCTTCGCTTGCGAGAACACCTGGTATCACCCCGGCTGGTTCCACACCGCTGAGGATTGGTACACGGAGGGGCGTGAAACCGGCGGCGCCGGCGTTTATGCGGTCGGTGCCGGTGAGGTGGTTTTCGTCGGGTCCGATTATCCGGGCCGGGTGGTGATCGTGAAGCACCACGAGGGGCTTTTCTCGATGTACGGGCACCTCGAATACGAGGTACCCGTGCGGGAAGGGCAGAAGGTGCGGCGGGGTGACCGGCTCGGCGCGGTTTACTACCGTACCGATGGCATCACGCCGAGTCACCTCCACTTCGAGGTGCGCAACTTCCTGATTCGCGATGATGTCAATGGCGGCAATCCGCAGCACGGCGTTCGCTGCGGGTTCAACTGCGCGCCGGGTCCCGGGTACTGGCCGATCAACGCGCCGGAGCACCCGGTCGATCTCGGGTGGCGCAATCCGCTGCACTCGTTGCACCTGATTGCGACCGCCCCGACCGCCGAAACCGTGATCGTGGCCGAATTCGTTGGCAGCGCGCTCGAACTCTGGACCGATCCGGGCGATCACGAACGGGCGGAACTGGTGCAAACGCTGCAGGTGGCGCCGGGCGAACGGCTCGGCTGGCTGAAAACCGCAACACGCGCCGCCGATCGCCACGATACGAGCGCGCTCGCCTATCGACTCTGGTACAAGGTGGAAACCGAACGGGGCGAACGCGGATGGGTGCAAACCGCGCGGCCATCGATGCGTGAATCGGGGTCGGATGGCCGCCCCTCGATGGTCGAACTGGCGCTGATTCCGGAGATTACGGCGGGGTAGGGAAGCTTGCGTTCCCCTTGGGTTCGAAACCCAAGGCTGAGGACGGAAGCGGCTCCGCCGCTGGGGATGGTGGTGTCGAACCGCGGCGCCGCAGTGCCGGAGGCACTTCCGTCACTAGCCTATGGCTTTCACCATAGGGCTCTCACGGAACGCTAAGCTCCATCCATCAGCGCCAGGAGCGCTTCGCAGGTGGTGAGGTTGCGGAGGGTGCTGACCGTTTTGAGTTTGCGGTCGAAGTAATCGTTGGTCAGCCTGGTTTTGTGGAATTGCGGGATATCGAGCCAGATCACCCGACCCTCAACCACATAGCGGTGCCCGGGTGAGCGATCGGGATCGAGCGATGCGATCTGCTCGGCGGTCGGGTGCCGCTCCAGGAACATGATCCGCTGCGACTTCAGGTCCGCGTCGGGGATCAGGAACGGATTGCGCTCGATGGCGGCTGCGAGTTCCTCCCGCGTCACCATGATCGCGGGCGAGGTCACCCCGTACTCCCCCAGGATCACCTCCTGGATCTGCATCGCCACCACGGCAGCGTCGCGTTCGGGGGAATCGACGAGGATGTTGCCACTCTGGATGTAGGTGCGGACACGCTCGAAACCGATGCCGGTGAGCTTGACCCGCAAGTCGGCCATCGGCACCATGTTGCGTCCGCTGACATTGACGGCCCTGAGTAGCGCCAGCCAGGTGGTCATGGGAACTCCAGCTCTGAATGTGTCGAATCGGGCGCTCGTCCATAAACGGACGAGCGCCCGACCGCAACATCAGGCGAGGCGACGCGCGCCCGCGTAGTGCGCCGAATAGTACGAGTCGTAGAGGCTCGAAATCACAACCCCGGTCCCGGGGTTCTCGGCGTGAATGAATTGGCCGTCGCCGACGTAGATGCCGACGTGGCTGATGCCGGCGGTGTAGGTGTTGGCGAAGAAGACGATATCGCCCGGCGCCCAGTCACCGTAGCCGACCGACGATCCGTAGCCGAACTGCAACACCGTGCTGTGCGTGATATCGATGCCAAGCACATTCTGCGCCACGTACATCGTCAGGCCGGAGCAATCGAACCCGCCCGGACCCGCGCCGGCCCAGATGTAGGGCAAGCCGAGGTATTGCATGGCGAAATCGACCATCCGCTGGCCGTCGGTGGTGACCGGAGCGGCGGCGGTTTGCACCGACGAACTGCTCGGCTTCGAAGTGGTCAGATAGGCGGTGTTGAGCCAGCCGTCGCCGGATGAGGTCGAGGCGTAGGCGAAGCCATTCTCCACCTGGCCCGTCAGCCAGACTTCCGCCCCGCGCGATAGCGTCTTGATCACATTGCTGCGGGTGGTGGCGCTGGCGCGCAGGTTGAGCGAATCCGAGGTGTAGTAGGTGCCGGAGCCGGCCGATGAAGCGGACGGCGCACCGGCGGCCGGTGGGTTCGTGGTCAGGTAAGACGTGTTGAGCCAGCCGTCGCCAGCCGAGGTCGAGGCGTAGGCGAAGCCATTCTCCTCCTGGCCGTAGAGCCAGACCTCCGCCCCCTGCTTCAGCGTCGCGATGATGCCGCTGCGGGTGGTGGCGCTGCTGCGTACGTTGAGCGAGTCCGCGGTGTAGTAGGTGCCGTAGCCACCGGAACCCGAGCTCGAACTCGATGAACTGGCGTAGCCCGAATCCTGGCTCAGGAAGGCGCCGTACACCCAGCCATCGGAGCCGCCGACGCTGACCGAAAGCCAGCCGTTGCTCCGATCGCCGGTGAGGGTGACGGTATCGCCGTAGCCGAGGGTGGCGACGATCCGGTCGGCCGTGCTCGGGCCGGAGCGGACATTCACGGAATCGACCGCCCAGGCGTTGCCGCTGGTGGAGCGGAGCAGGCCGCTGCTCGAGGCGAGGTAATCGGCCGCCATGTATCCCTTCACGCCGTTGACGCGAATCAGGTACCAGAGCGTGCCGCTGCCGCCGGCCGGACCATCGAGCACCTCAACCTGGGTGCCTTCGGGGATGTGATCGATCACACCGCCGCTCGTGCCCGGTTGCGACCGGAGCCGGACCGATTCACCGTTAGCGTAGGCGACGACCGCCACACCGCCGATGCCGAGATCCGTATCCGCCCAGGCGGATGCGGGGAAAAGCGCTGACGCGATCATGATCCCGGCGAGGAGCAGGATCAACGGGCGTGATCGCGCCGCGGGGGTGCGCTGCAACATCAATACGATTCCCTCCAGTGGCCGCCGCGGGGTGGGCGGATCCGTTTGCGCACTCGATCAAACCCTCGGTGGCAGCGCTGTCCACGGGCGTGATCCGGAAGTGAGCGATTCGCTTGTCCCCGGCTCGTCGCTGGGCCGGTGTGGAAACTGGTGACGCACTGCCCGGCGAAGTCAGCCATCCGGCCGGATGCCCATCCGCATCCCGCCCTGCCATCGCCGTACGTCCGGGGTCGATTGTGAATGATCACTGCGAACGTATCAATTGTACGTTCGCAGGCGTTTC
>JADLGF010000467.1 GCA_020849415.1 Thermomicrobiales bacterium | reverse complement strand
TGATCGCACCCGCCCTGAACCGTGGCAACCTGATCCGGATGATCATCTCGATCGTGCTCGCCTTCATCCTCTGGGGCTGGATCAATACGCTGGAGGATCCCCGGCGTGATCGTAACTTCGACAACCTGACCGTCACCAGCCAGGGTTTGGCCGGCGATCTCGTGCTCACGACCGCGCTCCCGAGCGCGTCGGTGCACGTGGAAGGACCGCAATCCGCGGTCGCGCCCCTTTCCGCGAGCCGAATCCTGCCCGCGGTCGATCTTAACGACATCGACACCCCCGGCGTCTATTCGCTGCCGATCGAGATCGTGCCGATTGATGACCTCTGGGAAGTTGAAGTCATACCCGCCGAGGTCCAGGTCACGATCGAGCGGCGCGTGAGCGTCACGATGCCACTCCAAACCGAGATTGCCGGTGAGATCGGGAGCAACCGCCAGATCAACGATATCCGGGCCTCGGTGACACAGGTCACCGTCGTCGGCTCGGAGACTGCTGTGGGGCGGGTTGCTTCGGTAGGGCTCCCGATCACGGTTGGCAGCCAGACGCGCACCTTCACCGAGAACTTCCAGCCCATCGCGCGCGATAGCCAAGGCCTGGCAGTCGCCGATGTCACGATCGATCCCGGCACTGTTTCGGTGACGGTCGATATCTCCCAGCGCGGCAAGGAAGTCGCCGTAGTGCCGCAGTACGTCGGCGTGCCGGCGGCCGGATTCCGGGTCACCAGTCAGGTCACCAACCCGTTGACGGTGATCGTCGATGGCCCGGCCGAATGGCTCGAGGAGATCGTGGCCGTCCAGACGGAGGCGATTGATATCACCGGCGCCACCGAATCGATCCGGCAGACGGTAGCGATCATCGACCTCCCGCCGGGCGCGCAGGTGATCAATCCGACTGATGGACAGGTCAGTATCCAGATTTCAATCGTAGCGGACGGCGTGCGTCAGGAGTTCCCGGGGCTCGAAGTCGAAGCCACGAACACGAACGAATTGACGGTGCAGATCGAGCCGGATGAAATCGACATCACCCTCTTTGGTCCGGCATCCTCCTTGGCCCAGCTGACATCGGGCGATATCGATGTCCAGGTTGATGTCGCCGGGCTCGGACCGGGGGTCTATCAGTTGTCGCCGCAGGTGACGTTGCCGCAGGGCCTGACCTGGGTGGCATCCGATCCGGCCGTGGTGACGGTCACGATCACCGGAACTGGTCCGGCCTCATCTCCGGCCGGCACCCCGCCCGCCCTGCCGTAACGAGGCAACAAACACGGGAGGGCACTTGCCCTCCCGTTACCGCGTCGCGTGCTCGGCGAAACGCTCAGTCCTTGGCGCGGACGCCGAATTCCATCTCGTGGGTGAGCAGAATCGCCTCGGCGACTTCCTTCATCGACTTGCGAGAATCCATGCTGGTGCGTCGAATCCGGTGGAAGGCTTCCGATTCGCGGAGGCCGTGGACCTCCATCAGGACACCCTTCGCGCGCTCGACGACCTTGCGGCTTTCGAGCGCCTCCTTCATGTCGCCGAGTTCCTGTTCGAGCGCGGTGAACTCATCGAAGCGGGCCATGGCCACCTCGATCACCGGCATCAACTCGGTTTCGCGGAACGGCTTGACGATGTACCCGACGACGCCGGCCTCACGCGCACGCGCCACGAGCGCCTGATCGGAATAGGCCGTCAGCAGCACCACCGGCGCGATCTTCTCGCGCGTCAGCTCCTCGGCCGCGGCGATGCCATCGACCTCCGGCATCTTGATATCCATGATGACGAGATCGGGAAGCAGCTTCTTGGCGAGATCGACCGCAGCGCGGCCGTCACCCACCTCGGCGATAACGTCGTAGTTGAGGGATATCAGCATCTCCCGAAGATCGAGGCGAATCAACGACTCGTCGTCGGCAATAATGATCCGCCGCTGCGAGGACGACGTCTGGCTCTTCATCAAGCGTCTTTCCTGCGACCCGTCGTTGGGCCGTTCGTTGATCGAATGTGAGCTTCAGCGTTCCCTGTTGCCCGCTCCAGGAAAGCTTTGGTCGGGGCGAGAGGATTCGAACCTCCGACCACCGGTACCCCATACCGGTGCGCTACCGGACTGCGCCACGCCCCGAAGACCATGGGAAGTATACACCCCCATGGTCATGAATCCGGGGTGGGCCGGGGTTATCCCCCGATGCGCCCACCCCGGATTCGAGTGAATTACTTGATCTCGACCTTGGCGCCGGCCTCTTCGAGCTTGGCCTTGGCGGCGTTGGCCTCGTCCTTCGAAACGGCTTCCTTGACGTTCTTCGGCGCGCCGTCGACCACGTCCTTGGCCTCCTTGAGGCCGAGGCTGGTCAGCTCGCGAACGGCCTTGATGACCTGGATCTTGTTCGCGCCGGCATCGAGCAGCACGACGTTGAACTCGGTCTGCTCCTCCTCAACAGCGGCGGCAGCGCCACCACCGGCGCCCGGGGCCGCGGCAACCGCGACCGGCGCGGCGGCGGAAACGCCCCAGCGCTCCTCGAGCTCCTTGACCAGCGCGTTGAGTTCGAGGACCGTCATGCCCTCGAGTGAAGAAATGATTGACTCGTTGGTGCTCATGTTCGTTCGTGCTCCCGCCGGGATCAGCCCGGCTTTCGTTACGCGACAGCTCCAGTCAATGGACTGCCGCTACATTCCATTGATCTAGTCGGCAGCTCCGGAGATCTGCTCCTGCCGCGCGTTGAGGAGATAGGCGAGCGAGCGGCTCGGGCCGCTGAACACGCCGAGCGTGCGCACCATCGGTGACGCCAGCAGGTTGACCACCTTGCCGTAGAGTTCTTCACGGCTCGGCAGCGATGCCACCGCTTCGACATCGGCGGCCGAGATCACCGCTTCGCCGAGCAAACCACCCTTGATGGTGAGAATGCGTGACGTGCGGACGAAATCGTTGAGGACCTTGGCGGCCTGAACGATATCCCCCTCGACCATCACGACACCGGACGGGCCCTCCAGATACTGGTCGAGACCTTCGATGCCGTTGCGCTTGGCGGCGATACCGACGAGGGTGTTCTTCGCGACGCTGAATTGCGCGCCGTGCGGGCGAAGGTTCGTCCGCAACTGCTGCAGCTGTGCCACCGAGAGTCCGCGGTAATCGCAGATCACGGTCAACTGGCTCGATTTCAGCGACTTCGAGAGATCCCGAATCGTGTACGCCTTTTTGATTGTGGGCATGTGCCAATCACCTCCTTCCGTTGCCTGTAGCCCTGCGCCGGGCGCTTCTGGTGTCTCGCGCTTCGAAACAGATGCGCCCTGGTCCGTTTAGGGGCCAGGGCGCACGGTGAAGCGGAGCTTCCCGAAAGCGCGCCAGCCTCGGTCGGAGATTAAGTGGCGAGCCACACCGACGGTCTACAGCCAGGAACGAGCTGTTCGTAGAACGATTCAATTGTTGGAGCCGGCGATTCACACCGCCGGCAGTAGATACGCTCGCGCGGCCTAGGAGGCCGCCGCGGTGGCGTCAGCGATGGCCTGGGCGGTGTTCAGCCGAATACCAGGCGACATCGTGGTCGAGATCGAGATCGAGCGAATGTAAATGCCCTTGACAGCCGAGGGCTTGGCGCGATTCACGGTGTCCAGGAATGCGAAGAGGTTATCGGCCAACTGCTCTTCCGTGAAGCTCTTGCGCCCCACCACTGTGTGGATGATGCCGGTGCGGTCGTTGCGGAATTCCACGCGGCCGCCCTTGAGTTCGCGAAGCACGCCCGGCAGGTCTTCCGGGTTGCGCACGACGGTGCCGGAGCGCGGGTTCGGCATGAGACCACGGCGACCGAGGATACGACCGAGGCCGCCGACCTTGCCCATCTGATCGGCCATGGCGATGGTGGCGTCGAACTCGAGCCAACCGTCGTTGATCTTCTGAACGAGCTCATCGACCCCGGCGTAATCAGCGCCGGCGTCAAGCGCGATCCGCTCGGCTTCACCGGCGGCGAAGACGAGCACGCGGACCACCTTGCCGGTGCCGTGCGGCAGGGCGACGGTGGTGCGGACGGCCTGATCGGCCTGGCGGGGATCGATACCGAGGCGGACGTGGGCCTCGACGGTTTCATCGAAACCGGCGAACGCAACTTCCTTCAACAGAGCGAGCGCCTCGGAGACCGGGTACTCGCGGGTCAGATCGACTTTCTTGATCGCCTCGGCGAACTTCTTGCCATGCTTTGGCATGTTCTTTACTCCTGTGGTTCAAGCGAGCCGGGTGGCTCTCCCACCGGTTGACGCGAAGCGCGCGCCTACGCTACGACCTCGATGCCCATGCTGCGGGCCGTGCCCTTGATCTGGAGCATCGCGCCCTCGATGTCGACGGCGTTGAGATCCTTCATCTTGAGTTCCGCGATCTCGCGAACCTGGGCCTCGGTGACCTTGCCGATCTTCGAAGCCTTCGGATTCCCGGACCCCTTGTCGATACCCGCGGCGCGGCGTAGCAGGTCGGGAGCGGGCGGAGTCTTGGTGACGAACGAGAAGGTGCGGTCTTCGTACACCGTGATCAACACCGGGATGATCTGGCCGGCCTGCGCCGCGGTGCGCTCGTTGTATTCCTTCACGAAGTTCATGATGGGAACGCCGTGCTGGCCGAGGGCCGGGCCGATCGGCGGCGCCGGGGTGGCCTTGCCAGCCGGAATCTGCAGTTTAACGTAGGCCTTGACGCGCTTAGCCAATTGAATGACCTCCTGGAAACGGGTGCAGCGCCCTCCGGCGCGACCATGAATACTACCAGAATCCGGGGCTTAAGTCTCCCGTTCCGCCTGCAGGAAATCGAGCTCCACCGGTGTTTCCCGGCCGAAGAACGACACCAGCACCCGAATCTTGCCCTTCTCGTTGTTGATCTCGTCGATTTCGCCGCGGAAGTCGGCGAACGGGCCGTCGATGATCCGCACCGTGTCACCGATCTGGAAGGTCATCTTCACGACCGGCGTTTCCGCGGCCATACCCTTGACAATCTTTTGCACGGTTTCATCCGGCAGCGGCACCGGCTTGTTGTCGATATTGATGAACCCGGTCACGCCCGGGGTGTTCCGGATGGCGTACCAGGTGTCGTCGCTCAGGTCCATGCGCACCAGCACGTAGCCCGGGAAGACCTTGCGCTGCACCGGGTGGCGCTGACCACTGCGGATTTCGATCTCTTCCTGGGTGGGAACGACGATCTCGTAGACCTGGTCGTTGAGATCGAGGGCGTCGACGCGGCTCTCGATCGTCTTCTTCACCTTGTTCTCGTACCCGGAATAGGTGTGAAGGACGTACCACATGCCCTGTGTCGGCTCGTTGATTTCGCCCGATTCTTCCGCGCGTTTTGCCGCGAGGCGCTGCTTCAGCGTTTGGCGTCCCATCTGCCTGCTCCTTTGCGAACGGAAATGCGCGAGCGATCTCCGGGGGGACGTTGATGGTAACTAGATCGCTTCGAAGAGGCGGAAAAGGAAGTAGTCGACCCCGCCGAGCAACAGTCCCGCCACAACAGTGACACCCAGCACCAGCAGCGTCAGCTTCCGGGTGGTTTCACGATCGGGCCAGGTGATTTTCTTGATCTCGGAGCGGGTATCCCGGATCAGATTGCCGATCCGTTCTGACATGCGCTGAAAGCGATTCGGCGCCTTCTCCTGCTGCTTCTGAGTGGCCGGCGCTTTCGGCGCGGGAGCCGGCGTTTTCGCCAGCTTGCTTTCGGATGCCGGTGCGCTCACCGGCGCCGCCCGCCTGGGAGCCTTCACGGCTTGCTTGCGCTGTGCGCACATGTGCCATGTCCTTCCAAAAATGCGCGCCGGAATCTGACCGGACTACCCGCTTCGCTCGGCACAGCCCTAATCAGGCAAGAAAACGGGGCGACGTTTTCGCCGCCCCGTCGCCGGTCGTTACATGGTGGCAGGGCCGGCAGGACTTGAACCCGCAACCTTGGGTTTTGGAGACCCCTGCTCTACCAATTGAGCTACGACCCTGTGCGTCGCCCGGCCACGGAAAAGTATAACCGCTAGCGGGTCTCTCTGTGCAACTGGTGCGCCTTGCACCGCGGGCAGAACTTCTTCAGCGCCAGCCGGCCCGGATCGTTCTTCCGGTTCTTCTGAGTGGTGTAGTTGCGCTCGCGGCAGGTCTCACACTCGAGCGTGATCACCGGGCGATCGACCTTCGACTTCTTGGCCATTTCAGCCTTCCTTGGCTCGTTTCAGCGCCTCGCGGCGCTCCCCGCCCCACCGCTCATCGCGATGGAGCGAGGAATCATACCACGTACGGACGGTTCTACTCAACGATGGACGTGACGACACCGGCGCCGACGGTCCGGCCGCCTTCGCGAATCGCGAACCGCAGCCCTTCCTCGATCGCCACCGGCGTGATCAGCTCAACCCCCATCTGGATGTTGTCGCCCG
>JADLGF010000466.1 GCA_020849415.1 Thermomicrobiales bacterium | reverse complement strand
CACCAGAAATGAGGGGCCGGGCGACGGAAAACGGGGGCTCGGCACGACGTATTGTGTGAGGACAGGAGAGGCGAGGGCGAACGGGTGATCGGCGAGGCGAAACTCCGCAGTCCAGAGGTGTTCGCGGTCTTCTACGACGAAACGTTGCCGCGCATCTACGGCTATTTCCTCCGGCGCTGCGGGGGCAGCGTGAGCGTGGCCGAGGATTTGACCTCCGAAACCTACCTGCGCGCCGTGGCGCAGCTGAAGCGGTCCGCTTCAGTCGATGATCCGGTCCGCTGGCTCTTCGGCATCGCCCGGTACACGCTGATCGATCACTACCGGAGCAGCCTGCGCACCGGTGAACGGGACCTCGCCTGGGACGATCGGATCGAGGCGGTCGCTGATGACCACGATCCCTACACGGCCGTACTTGATCGCGATCAGGCCATCGCTGCCCTCAACCGTCTTTCGCCCGATCAGCGGCTCGTAATCGCCCTGCGTTACCTCGACGAGCTGCGGGTGACTGAAATCGCCACCGCAACCGGCAAAAGCGAGCACGCGATCGAATCGCTCCTCGCCCGCGGCCGTACCAACTTCAAACGCCACTACCGGGAGCATCACGATGAGTGACCACTACCCGCTGGCCGGACTGAAAGAAGCTCTGGATGGACCAGTGACGCCTCGTCTCGCCTTCGCGAACGATTTGCGCGAGCGATTGCTTGATCAGCTCACGGCCCAGGATCAGGATGACTCCACGACTGAAGAAGAGGCGGCTCCTATGGCAATCGCCGTGAAACGAACGCGCTTTCAGGTACTCCTTCCGACGTTGTTTCGGCTCGCCGCCATGTTCTTGATTGTGGCGGCGTTCGCCGGAGCACATCGGGTCGGCTGGTGGGGCGTTGGACCGGACCTTCAGCGCGGCTCCATCCACGCACCGGTCGGCCCTGTTACCCCCTTTGAATTCGCGTCCCCCAATCCTGAGTGGCAGACCGAGCCACTCTGGCGATCGCTTCCCGACGGCGAACCGCTCATCTCCGGCACCACCCGCCAGTTCATCGCCGATGCTATTGCGACCGACGGGCAACGGGTCTTCCGTTTGGTTGCAACCAGCGAGTTCACGGGCGTGATCGCGATTGATGCTGAGTCCGGAGAAGTCTTGTGGGAGCGGCCGGTTGCTTTGAGCGAGAACGCTCTGATCGAAGCCAATGCCAACACCGTTTTCATCCTGAGTGATCGCGCCGCGGGATCCGCTTTAACCGCGATTGACGCGCCAACCGGCGAACCTGTCTGGTCAACGGAAACATCCAGCGAGATCGTGGCGCTGCTCGGTTGGGAAGAGACACTCTTTCTCTGGGATGGGCGATCTG
The DNA here is from genome assembly GCA_020849415.1 of Thermomicrobiales bacterium. Taxonomy (GTDB): domain Bacteria; phylum Chloroflexota; class Chloroflexia; order Thermomicrobiales; family UBA6265; genus JADLGF01. The sequence goes on along the minus strand of JADLGF010000466.1, from coordinate 1,551 downwards.
TCCTGATCGCGCTTGCTGCCGCTTCCGGCGATCAGACGAGTTCACGCACCTTTCCAGGCGATTCCAGCGAGGAATTGGGCGCGGAGTTTTCTCTACCTGCAAACGTGAGAACGATTGCCGTTGTTGGGGAAGCGCTCCTTATCGGCACTCCGGACGGTTTGATCGCCGCTTTGCCGGCGGCAGCCATTGACACGGCAGAAGCAAACTGGACTCAGGAGATAGACGGGGGAGTGCTGGGTTTCGCAGTAACAAGCGATGCCGTGGCTGTGTATTACCGGCTCTCCGAACCCCATCGTGAGACCGGCCAACCCTTGGAGGCAATCAACGTCTACGACATTGGTAGTGGTGATCCCCTCTGGGAAGTCGAAGCAAGCTCCACGATCGAGCAGCCGTTTTCGATGACGGACCGCTTTGCGTACTACGCGCTCCCTGAGGCCATCGCAACGATGCCGGCCGGCGCTGTGCCGTCCTACTTGCTCTTTATACAGGAAGCCCGGACCGGAAAATCAGTGTCACTCGTTGAAGGGATCGTTCCGGTCATCTCACTCCCGGATGGTCGTGCGCTGATCGGGGCTGGCTCTGGAGCCGAGGGAATGACAGAGATTCTCGCGCTGAAGCCGGACGATGCGTTCCCCTGGGGGTCCTCATTCGAGGTGCTCTCATTCGGCCAATCCACTCCTGTCAGCGTCGATGAACACCGAATCTATTACGTCGATCAAGACTATTCCCTCATAGCCTACCCACTGAGCGGACTTGGCATTCCGGAGCAATAGCTCACCGCATCCATTCGCAACACAATCAAGGAGGACTCATGCCGACTGCGACGACGCGGCTGGTGTATGGGCGTGTGCCGATTCCGGACGGGATCGAGTTGCGCGACATCGTCAGCGATGGGCCGAACGTGGCCTTCGACCGGCTCGGTGAGCGCCGCGATCTCGGCGTTTGCGTGCACCGGATGGCCGGTTCCCTGCGGGGGACCGACCAGTTTTTTCGTGGTGAGGCGCGGCAGCGGGCGCTGACCGATTTCGGGATCGGCGGTCCGTGGGACGGTGAACTCGACGGCGCCACGTGGCAGTGGGTGCCGCGCGGTGCGGCGATCGCGCCTTGGGCGAACGGCCCGGCCAACGATCTCGCCGGCGATGGCGTCGCCTTCGTGCAGGCGCTCGGGATCGGCGCGGTCAACCGCGATCTCCGCTCGATCGAGCTTTCCGACGGCGGCAACACCGCCAATCCGTTCGGATCGACCGCAACGCCGCGCCAATTCGCGGCGCTGGTCAACCTGATCGCGTATCGATTCGACCAGGCCGAGGTGCCGTGGGATAAATTCCCGCTCAATCCGGCGGTCGGGGTGGTCACCTACATCGAGCATTGGGAGTTCGGGCCGAAAGAGTGCCCTTTCCCGCCGGTGCGCAACGCGGTCGGGGCGATCCAGGCGGCGGTGCGGGCGGTGCTGAAGCTCCATCAAACCGGCGTCGGCCTCACCCCGGCGCCGCTGCCGGCGCCCAAACCGGTGGTGACGCCGTACTCGGCCTCGCTCGACGAAGCCTTCTT
>JADLGF010000465.1 GCA_020849415.1 Thermomicrobiales bacterium | reverse complement strand
CTCGCGCTGAGACACGCCGCACACGCTCGGTTGGCGGGCCGGTTCCTGCCGGCCCGGCTCATAGCAAGGTTCGGCATGGAGGGCCGGGACCAGCTCTTCAATGCTTATCGTCACCCACATCTTGACGCGCGTGGGTTCCGGCCGCCATCGGACGTGTCACGATCGCCCGGAGTTCCGACTCCGGGCGATCCCAGAGCGCTCTTCCAGAGCTTGAGGCAGCCGAGCGAGCGGCGCTTGTGAACCCCGCAGGGGTGATCTGGAGGTAGCCCCGAGTCGGAACTCGGGGCGCCGCCGGAAGGACCCATGAAGGTAGTGCGGCCGTTCGCATGAAATGTGAGGAAAGATGAGCATTTCCATACCGGAAGCCCGCCGATCAACCGTTCCGGCTGCCGTACCTAGACGCTACAGGCCAATCCTGGAGAAGAACTCCGGCTTACCCGCTACGCCAAGCTGGACGCGGAAGAGTGCGCCCGCCCCCGGTCCTTCCGTCTCACGGCCGTTCACGTTCGCGGTGGTCACGTAGGCGTCCAAATAGTCCTCACCGCCGAAGATGATTGAAGAGACCTTATTGGCCGGGAAGGTGACGCGGTCAACCTCGTTTCCATCAAGATCGAGCCGGAGCAGGCAGCTTCCGTCCCACTGGGCGGACCAGACATACCCATCGGCATCGACGGTCATGCCATCCGGCAAACCGTCGCCGTCCTTCGTCCGGTGCCAGACCGTGCGCTCGGTGAGCTCACCGGTCGATCGGTTGTAGCGCGAGCGGGTGATGAGCCGCTTGTCGGAATCGGAATGGTAGACAAGGGAGAGATCAGGAGAAAACCCGATGCCGTTCGAGAGCCCGGCGTCTTCAAAGGCGACATGCAGTGATCCGTCTCGCTCCAGCCGGTAGAGCTTGCCGGGGCGATCGCCGATCGGCATGGTGCCACAGTAGACGCGACCCTCCGGATCAGCAATGACATCGTTGAACCGGCCCTCTCGCTCCTCCGGTATTTCCTCGACAATCGTGGTCAATTCACCGTTCTTGTACAGGCGAATGGCGCCCCGCTCCTGGAACAGCAGAATGCCGCCATCGGCCTGAAAGGTATAGCCACCGATCACGCCGCTCTGAAGGAACTGCTCGTGCTCCCCGGTGTCCGGATCGTAGCGATAGAGCGTGCCGTTCGGGATATCGACCCAATAGACGCGCTTCTCCACAGGGTGCCACATCGGCCCCTCGCCGGTCTTGCAGAGAGTGTCGGCGATCATCTCCGGTTCCGGGCGCAACGGTACTGCTGCCATCGGTTTCTCATCTCACTTTCATTGACGCCGCAACGCCCCGGCAGACGCCGGGGCGTTGTTGTCACGCGCTACCCCGAAGGCGATTCTAGCGCCTATTGCGCGGCTTTCACGCGGGTCAGCACGTTGATGAAGGTGCGGTGCCAGAACGCCTCGTTGATGTACGGATCTTCGGCCGACGGCCACCCGGTCCAGTAGGTCGTGTTCATCGGGATCCGGTGATAGAACTGCAGCAACGGCACATCCGGAAGCTCGCGCAGCCAGATCTCCATCGCCTGCCGGAACAGCTCGGCCGTCTTCGCATCCTCCGGCGCCGTCACCCCCATCTCGTCGACAATGGCGTCGAACTCATCGTTCGCCCACCGGTAGAACGGATAGGTGAACTCCCCGACCGGCTTGACGAATTTCTGGTGATAGAGCTCCAGCGTCGCGTAGGGATCGCGCACGCTGCCACCGTGTCCCCAGATGTAGACCTCGCCGGACCCGGTGGTGAGGCGATCGAAGAAGTCGGTCGGCATGCCGAACGAGGCATCGAACCCGGCCTGCTTGAGCTGCTCGGTGACGATCGGGACGATCTCCGCGAAGACCTGGAAGGTGGTGATGTTCATCGTCACCCGCTGGCCGTCTTTGGCCCAGAACCCGTCGCCGTCCTTGGCGAAGCCGGCGGTCGTCATCAGCTCCTCGGTCTTGGCCAGATCGTAGGCGTTCGTGGGGTATTGCTCGAGCAGATCCTGGATGCCGTTGATGTACTCCATGAGCGGCGCGTAGTACGGATATGGCACCGTCGTCGGCTCGCCCGCGCCGCGATAGCCGAACTCGACCAGCTGCTGGCGGTCGATCGCGTACGAGATCGCCCAGCGCACGTTGGGGTCATCCCACGGCGCCACCGCGCAGTTGAAGCCGAGACCGGAGGGCCACCAGTCGGTGTACCCGTACGGCGTTTCCTGGCCGCTGTGGGTGATGATCGCGGGATTCTGGGCGAACAGTGACGGCATCGTCGCGGGCGAGATATTGAGGGTAATGTCGGCCTCGTTGGCGATCACCATCTGCGCCATGCGCGATTCCTCGAACGGCGGCAGGAAGATCAGGCGCTGCACTTCGGGCAGCGTCGCCACGCCGGCCGCGGCCGCCCACCAATCGGTCCGCAGATCCCAGACCTTTTGCTCCGGCGTCGACTGCACGAGCTTGTAGGCGCCGGTGGTGATTGGCCAGCCGGCGGCGAGATCGAAGTTCGTGAACTCGTTGGGATCCTGCCCGTCCCAGATGTGGGCCGGGAGAATCATGATGCCGATGTCGGAGTATTGGGTGAGGTAGTTGAAGAACAAGCGCGGATTCG
>JADLGF010000464.1 GCA_020849415.1 Thermomicrobiales bacterium | reverse complement strand
GGGTCGCCATGCAGTTCCTGTTGCGCCGGATCGGTTTCTACCTGATCGCGGCGTGGGCGTCGATCACGCTCAATTTCTTCCTGCCGCGGCTGATGCCGGGCGATCCCGCCAATGTCATCTTCGGCCGTTTTCAGGGACGCATGCGGCCCGAAGAGATCGAGGCGATGCGTATCGCCTACGGACTTTCCGACGAATCGCTGATCAAGCAGTATTTCGAATATATCGGAGCGATTTTTCGCGGCGATTTCGGACGATCCATTTCGGCGTTCCCGGCCCCGGTTTCGGAGATCATCCGCACCAGCCTGAGCTGGACCCTGCTGCTCGGCATCACCGCGCTCCTGATCAGTTTCACGCTCGGGAGCCTGCTCGGCATCCTCGGCGCCTGGAAACGGGGCGGTCCCATCGACTCGTTCGTGCCCCCGTTCTTTTCATTCATCGGCGCCTTTCCCTATTTCTTTCTGGCCATCCTCGCCCTCTATTTCGTCGGCTTCCAGTGGGGGTTGCTGCCGCTCCGGCACGCTTACAGCGATCGGCTCTCGCCTGAGTGGAGCCTCGAATTCGCGCTGAATGTCGGGAAGCACCTGATCATGCCGGCCGGCACGATCGTGCTCGTTTCGATCGGCGGCTGGATTCTGGCGATGCGCAACACCATGATCGGCACGATTTCCGAGGATTACGTGACGATGGCCGAGGCCAAGGGCCTCTCCGACCGGCGAGTCATGTTCCGCTACGCCGCCCGTAACGCGCTGCTGCCGAATATCACTGGCTTCGGCATGGCGTTTGGTTTCATCGTCAGCGGCGCGCTGCTGACCGAGGTCGTCTTTTCCTACCCCGGTCTCGGCAATCAGCTGATCATCGCCGTGCGGAATCTCGATTACCCGCTGATGCAGGGCATCTTCCTGATGATCACCTTCGCGGTGCTGCTCGCCAACCTGCTGGTGGACATCCTGTACGTGCGGCTCGATCCGCGCGTCCGGTATTAGGAAGGGGGGGGTCGATCGTGCGCGCATCCATTCCTGCAATCAACCTCTTCCGTAGGGGAGGGTCTCGTGCCCTCCCGGTCGCCCGCAGGCGACAAGCGCCGTCCGAAACGAGACCGGTTCCATCGAGGAATGGCGGTATTACACCGCGTTCCAGGCCCTGCGGGGCCAGCGGGAGGGCACAAGACCCTCCCCTCCAGTCGTTTTGTTGCGGGGTTACGCCATGAGTGCCGAATCGATTCCCACCGAACAGACGGCGGTCATCCAGAGCAGCGGAATCTCGAACCTGCGCCGCCGCTTCGGCGGCACCTGGGTGGGGCCATTCCTGCGTAACCGCAAGGCAATCATTGGCTGCACGATTCTGCTGACCTTCGTGCTCGCGGCCACCCTCGCTCCGCAACTCGCCAATTTCGGCCCGCGCGAATTCGCCGCCCGGCCGAATCAGGCGCCCTCCTCGGCGCACTGGGTCGGCACGGACGGGCAGGGGCGCGATGTCTTCTCCCAACTCGTCTGGGGCGCGCGCAAGACGCTGCGGAACGGCTTCCTGGTCGGGCTGATTGTCACCTTCACCGGCTCGGTGATCGGCCTTACGGCCGGCTACTTCCGAGGCTGGATCGATGACGCGCTCTCGACCCTGATGAACGTCTTCCTGATCATCCCCGGCCTGCCGCTGCTGGTCGTGCTTGCCGCGTTCCTGGCCGATGGTATCTGGATCATTCCCGAGGCGATGGTGGTGGTGATCGCGCTGTCGTTCACCGCCTGGGCCTGGCCGGCCCGGGTGCTGCGCGCGCAGATGCTCTCACTGCGCGAGAAGGATTTCGTCTCGGCGGCGGTGGTCAGCGGCGAAAGCAAAACCCGGATCATCTTTCGGGAGATTTTTCCGAACATGACGTCGATCGTGCTGGCGAGTTTCCTCGGCTCGACCATCTACGCCATCGGCGCCGAAGCCGGCCTCGAATTCCTCGGGCTCGGCGATCTCAGCGTCACCTCCTGGGGCACGATCCTCTATTGGGCCCAGAACAACGCCGGGCTGCTGCTCGGCGCCTGGTGGACCTTCATCCCGGCCGGTCTTTGCATCGCGCTGGTCGCCTTTTCGCTGGTGCTCATGAACTACGCCATGGACGAAATCACCAATCCCCGGTTGCGCGCCCAGCAGGAGGCCAAGAATGCACTCAAGCACTCGATCAACAAGCATGGACGCGCCACACCCGTTCTCAGGCGGAACGACCATGGCTGATCCGGCTCAGCCGCTGCTCGATGTGCGCGATCTCCAGATCGAATTCCGGACCGAACGGGGCGCGGTGCGCGCCGTCGACGGCGTCTCCTTCACGATCGCCCCGGGCGAGGTGCTCGGCCTCGCCGGCGAATCGGGCAGCGGCAAATCGACGATCGCCCTCTCGCTGATGCGCGTATTGCCGCCGCCGGCGGTGATCACCGGCGGCGAGGTGCGCTTCGGGAATCGCGATGTGCTGGCGATGACCGACGCCGAGCTCCGCCAGTTTCGGTGGCGTGACGTTTCGATGGTCTTCCAGAGCGCCATGAACTCGCTCAACCCGGTCATGCGCATCGGTGACCAGATCATGGATGCCATCCAGGCGCACGCGCCGACCACCAAAAAGGAAGCCCGGGAGCGCGCCGCTCACCTGTTGACGCTAGTCGGTATCGACACCGCCCGGCTCGATGTCTACCCGCACCAGCTCTCCGGCGGCATGCGCCAGCGGGCGGTGATCGCCACCGCGCTGGCGCTCGATCCGCCGCTGATGATCATGGACGAGCCGACCACCGCGCTCGATGTCGTGGTGCAGAAGGAGATCATGCAGCAGATCGAGGAG
>JADLGF010000463.1 GCA_020849415.1 Thermomicrobiales bacterium | reverse complement strand
CAGCACCGGGATCAAAAGCACGAACCGTCGCAGGATGTATTGAAGCATCGACGTCCCGATCAATGGCGATGCGCCGGAAGGAGCCGGGCGAAATCGCCCGGCCCGTCCAGCGCTCGTACAGGCTGCGTAACACCACCATATGGCGGTAGTCGCTGAATATTACTCTCCGGAGAGCCAGACTTCACGAAACGAGGCGTTGGAGCCCGTCGGGAAGTGAATGAAACCCTGGACCTTCTCCTTCATCGCTTCGTACTGATTGGCCACGAAGAGGGGCACCCACGGCAGATCGACGAGGAGAATCTCCTGAAGTTCGCGGTAGATTTCGGCGCGCACCGCGAGATCGGTTTCGAGCCCGCCCCGCTCGATGAGCTCATCGACAGCCGGGTTGGAGTAGCTGGTGGTGTTGCCATCCTGCCCGCTGCCGAAGTTGCTCAGCAGCACCGGGTGCGGATCGATCCAGGAGTTGCTGCCGCCGACCACGAGATCGAAATCGCGCGCAATCAACTGGGCGCTGATCGTGCCCGGCTCGAGTGCGCTGTAGTCGGCCCGGATGCCGATCTGCGCGAGTTGCTCCTGCACGATGATGGCCGAGTTGGTCATGAACGAATAGGGCGCGTAGGTGATCAGCGTCGTTTCGAAGCCGTCCGGGTATCCGGCCTCGGCCAGCAGCGCCTTCGCGCCCTCGATGTCGGGCGCCGGCACCTCGCGCTCGAAACCGGCCCAGAAGGAGGGAGCGAAAACGGTATCGACCCCAATGCCGTGCCCGAACACCGCCGATTCGATGATCGGCGCGCGATCGATCACCTTGGAAATTGCCGTGCGCACGCGCACATCGCCGAAGGGCTCGCGGGCCAGATTGATGCCGAGGTAGCGGATGTTCGTCAGGGAATCGCCGGCGACCTTGATCCCGTCGGTCCCCTGCAAGGTGTCGACATCGCGCAGCGGCGCGTACTCGATGAAATCGACCGCACCCTGGATCAGGGCGCCGGTGCGGGCAGTATCGTCCGAAGCGATCACCGCTTCGATGCCATCGAGATAGGGCAGCCCCGCTTCCCAGTAGTTCGGATTCTTCTCGAACGAAACCGAGGTGGCGGGCACGTAGTCCCTGAAGATGAACGGACCGGTGCCGTTCGCCACCTGCGAGATATCGCCGTTGTGCGCCTCGACAAACGCACGCGAGAAGATGACCGAGCCGGCCGTGGAGAGAATCGTCAGGAACGACGCTTCCGGCTGCTCGAGCGTGACAACCACGGTCGCCTCGTCGGGCGCCTGAATCCCTTCAAGCTCGGTCGCTTCGCCGGCCAGGAAGGCGGCGCCGCCCTTGACATTGAGGAAGTTGGCAGCGTTCACCGCCGCGGTGGCGGGATCGAGCACCCGGGTCCAACTGAACACCACGTCATCGGAGGTGAAGGGCGCGCCATCGTGGAAGGTGATGCCGCTGCGCAGGTGGAAGGTGTAGACGGTGCCGTCCTCGCTGATCTCCCACGATTCGGCCAGGCCGGGGACCGGCGCCAGGCTCGGATCGACCCGGATCACCGAGTCGTTGATGTGCTCGATCACCTTCCAGATCGCGGTCAGGCCGGCCTTGAGCGGATCGAGCGTGCTCGGATCGGCCTGCAGGGCGACGTTCAGCGTGCCGCCGGCCACGGGCACCGGCGAGGCCTCCTGGAACGCGCTGGCGAGACCAGTCGAACGCGAAGCACTGCCGCCACTCGCCGAGGCTGCCAGTCCGGAGAAGGCAGAAAGCGAGACGCCGAGCGCGGCCGCCCGACCCAGCAGCCGGCGGCGCGACGTGCGCTCCCGCGCCAATTGATCCGTCAGTTCATGAATATCGGACTTGCCCACCGTCGTTCCTTCCTCAACCGGCCCAAAGCCGGCGGTATTTGTGCGATGCAAGGTTGCGCTGCCGTCCATTCGGCATTTGGATAACTTTATCATCTGCTCAACAACCCGTAAATACCCGGAACACCGACTACGGTGTGGTTATGCACCAGGTTCCCCGGAAGGTTCGAAACCTGCGGCCAGGAACGGAAACGCCTCCGGCGTTTTGCCGTGCCCACGTCCGCGTCAAATTCTCCCTTTGTCAAAATGAAGGGCTTGGATGTGAATCACGGCGTCCCACCCACCCAAGCGCCGGAGGCGCTTCCGTCCCTAGCCTTATGCTTCGAGCATAAGGACCACCAAATCTAAAACCCACCGCCCAAACTCCAAACCCGGAACCCGGAACAACGAAAAAGCGCCCCGGAAATCCGGGGCGCTTTTTCGTTGAGCGTAGAAGCCGGTTTAGCGGTCGAGCCAGACCTGCTTGTAGGAAACGCCCGAGCCGGTCGCGATGTGGACGTAGTCCTTGACGTCCGCCTTCATCACCTCGAACTGGTTGGCGACGAAGAGGAAGACCCACGGAATATCGGCGATCAGGTGCTCCTGAATCTTCTGGTAGATCGTGGCGCGCGCGGCGAGATCAGTCTCAACCATGCCCTGCTCGATCAACGCATCCACCTCGGGATTCGAGTAGTTCATCGAGTTGCTGGTGCCGCCGGTGCTGAAGTTCGCCGAGATCAGCGGGTGCGGATCGACGAAGCCCGACGTACCCGAAACGCCGATTTCGTAGTTCTTCGTCGCCGGGTTGTGGACATCCGCGATCATCGTCGCGTTCTCAACCAGGTTCAGTTCGCCGTTGACGCCGATCTGCTTCAGCTGCTCCTGAAGAACAACCGCCGCGTTCGACAGGAACGAGTACTGCGCCCACGAGGTGAGCATGGTATCGAACCCATCGGCGTAGCCGGCTTCCGCCAGCAGCGCCTTGGCGCCCTCAATGTCCGGACCCGCAACCTCGGTCGGCAGCACCGCCCAGAAATCAGGCGGGAAGAGGGTGCCGACCGCGGTGCCGTAACCGAACACCGCCGAATCGACGATCGGGCCGCGATCGACCGCCTTGGCGATCGCCTGGCGAACGCGCAGGTCGCCAAACGGCTCGACATCGAAGTTGAACGACATGTAGCGGATGTTGGTGTTCGAGTCGCCGGCAACCGTGAAGTTGTCGGAGTCGTCGAGGAAGGTCTGGATATCGGCCAGCGGCGCGTACTCGATCAGATCGGTCGTGCCCTGAACGATCGACGCGGTGCGCGCGACGTCGGTCGGAACGATGAGCATTTCCATGCCATCGAGGTGCGGCAGGCCCTCTTCCCAATACTCGGTGTGCTTCTCAACCGAAACCGAGGTGTTGGGGATGTACTCGACGAGCTTGAACGGGCCGGTGCCGTTCACGACCTGCGAGAGATCGTTGCCGTTCGCTTCGGTGAACGCGCGATTGAACACCGCGGACGCGGGCGACGCCAGCACCACCATCAGCGAGGCATCAGGCGCCGTGAGCACGAGCTGGACGGTGAGATCGTCAACCGCGGTCAAACCGGAGATTTCGGTGGCGGCGCCCGAGTTGAATTCAGGAGCGCCGACCACGCCCAACAGGTTGGACGCGTTGGTGGAGGCGATCGCCGGATCGAGCAGGCGGTGGTACGAGAAGAGGACATCGTCCGATGTCATCACCGCGCCATCGTGGTAGGTCACGCCCTCGCGCAGCTTGAAGGTGAGGGTGAGGCCGTCCTCGCTGATTTCGATCGTCTCGGCGAGGAGCGGGTAGGGCGCGAGATCAGCCCCGATGCCGGTGAGACCCTGATAGAAGTGTTCGACCACACGCCAGATGGCGGTGAGGCTCTGCTTCTGGGGATCGAGCGCGGTCGGATCGGCCTGGAGGCCGACCGTGAGGGTGCCGCCCGCCTTCGGCGTGGCGTCCTGGGCCAGCGGAGCGGCCATCGCCCGCGGTCCGATGACCGGGGCCATCGCCGCGGCCAGGCCGAGCGCGCCGGCGCCCTGAATAGCCTGCCGCCGGCTGAACCGGCTGGAAAGGAATCCGTTCCGCTTTGCAGTTTCACTCATTCCGTGGAACTCCTTTTCGCTCCGCCGATGACCACCGGCAATTCCCGAATCTGATCATCCATCGGGCACCAATCCTGGCATCTGCCCGTGCATCGCGAACCGGCCACGAGTTGCGGCCAACGCGCCCGGACGAGAAGATGGCGTGATTATAGCGGATGAGGGGGCCTATTTTCCTATTTACAGGCACGGAGTTTTTTGGAAGCCAACGGCCCCGCCGATTGCGCGCCAGAACACGCGAGAGGGAGCCGAGCGGGTCACTCGGCTCCCTCGTTTGGATCGCTGGACGGAGGTTGGAGTCAGGACGTACTCATTTGCTCCATCGACCGAGATAGCCGCTGGTTTTCACAGCGCCGGAATAGTTCGCCGTGCGCGGATTGGCTCTCCCCAGGTTGTTCTGGTCGTAGAGTTGCCCATTGTAGTAGACGCCAATGTGACCGAAGCTGGTCGTGTGGTTTCCCGCCCCCCAGACAAGAATGTCTCCATTCCTGAACGACTGGTTGGTCGACCAGGTGAAGCCTCGGGAAGAGAGCTGGTTACCACCGCTGCCGCCGGAACGATAGTCGACGGCATTGCCCCATGCGCCGGTGGTGATCCCCCAGACTTGCAGCAGGTACTGGCTGACGAGTGACACACACTCTCCCGCGTATCCGCCGCTCGCATTGGCGATCGTTTTGCCCTTGGTGGCGTTGATGAAATTCGCAACTTTCGTGTCCAGGCTTGTCGAACTTGGTGGGGCGGAGGATCCGCCAGAAACCGCCCATGTACAGCCGTTGCCACACGTGGCGGTCGTTGTCGTGTTCCCGATTTTGATCACGCCGGTATAGGCAGTGGTACCAGGAGCGTAGGATTGGAGCGACCATGATTTGGCGGCATTGTCCACCTCGGTGTTCGTCCAGTTCTTGCCAGCCGCCTTGCCATACTTCGTGGTCGTTTGCGTGGCTCCGGAGTACTGGACCCAGTTGGTGGCGCACTTGGTCGATGCCATGATCGAAACCGTACCGCCGCTAACCGCCTTCGAGCTGATTGCGTACGAACCCGTCACGCACCCCGTCGTATACGGGTTCGTATTCTCATGTGACGCCGCGGCATGAACCGGCGCCGGTGCGACCGCGAGGAACATTGGGAGAAGTGCAAGCGTGGCAGCAAGCACAAGCAGGCGGCGTCCAAATCGTGAATTCGTCATGGCGGATGCTGCTCCTTGTGATGAGATCGACGAACTGCATCAATGAACACTCAACCGAAGACGCCCATTGGCCACGGTCTCCCCCGCGACCATTCCTCCTCTTCTTCAACCTGAAAAGCGGGTTCGTGGGGTGCCCCTTGCCCATCTCTGGCTTCAGGGAGTGCAATCAGCCCCTACCAAGGCTCCGCATCGCGGGTGGACCGGGTATTCCCCTTTCGCCCGTAGAGAGGCGCCATTCGTTTGCACACTTCGAGACTATTTGAGGTCGATGCGGTTAGAAAGACCGAATCCTTCGCATTTTTCCGATTTTTCGAGCCGGTTTTCGCAAATTCTCCGTGGACTGAATCAGCGGGCCATCCGGCGACCGCACGGCGAATCCACGCAGGCGCATCTCCGGCAACCCATCGGTGCACGACAAACTGGTTGCCAGCGGCCACGGATGTTCATGAAGATGCTTATGGGAGTTGGCGAGGCCCAAATCTTACTCAGCGTCCGAAAAAATAGGAGCTTGCGGCGGCCCCGCCGCGCTCGCGAGGGTCGGGAAAGGCGGGCCCCTTCCCGTTGCGTCGATCACCCCGCGTTCCCCGCTTCCCTTCCCGCATGGTTCCACGCGTCAAGCCGACCGTTTCGCCAAGGGATTCGGCTCGCGCTCCGTTGCGCGCTGGTGATCGTCCCGGCCCTCGCGAGCGCGGCGGTGCCCGCGTTAGTCGTTGGCCGTTAGCCGTCTCGGGGCTGGATGGGTGGGGAGTCGTCCGACTGGTCTTCTTCGTTTGAAGTTGTATCGTCGGCGGAATCGGCCAGGCGGGCGCGGACGACGGTGCGTTGCTTGTACTGGGAGATGGCGGGGTCCCACACGCCGCCGCAGGTGATCAGGGTCAGCATCGGATCCTCGGTCGGGCCGGTGATTTCTTCCATATCGGCCTCGGCGACCTCGATCAGTTCGACCCATTCGACCCGGTAGCGGTGTTCCTGGCAGCCGCCATCCCGGATCAGGATCTCGTCGTCGAGTTCGAGCCGATCGATGGCGAAGAAGACCGCTTCCGGCATGCCGTACCAGTTGAGGTGGCCGGCGAACACCGCGTTCCCCTCGCTGCCGGCCCGGGCGGTTTCCTTGTACCAGGCGGCATCGTCGCCGTTGCTCGGGTCCTGCAGGAAGCCGTCGACGATCTCCAGCACCTCGACCCGGGCATCGACCTCGATGGCGGGAATCAGGATCTGGAAGGGCAACACGACGTCGTTGTCGTCATCGGAAACCGGCGTTGCCTCATCGCAATCGCCCGATTCCCAGGGATTCTTCGGCGCTTCCCCGAAGGGGGCCAACGGCGCGGCCAGGGCGCCGCCGCCGCCAAGGGCTAAGAATGCTCCGGCAGCGGCGCCGGCTCGCAGCACCGCGCGGCGATCGATGGCGCGCGGCAGGGTGGTAATCTCGGGATCGATCCGGACATCATCGGTCGGGGTCATCGTCGTTGCTCCTTCGCTCACCCCGGCATCGGGGTATCTGCTCTGGGTACGATGATGGGGGCCGCCGGACCGGCGTCACTCAGTGAGATCACGTATTTTCTGGAGGTACGAGATGGGAACGAGACCGGAACGGGTGCTGGTCACCGGCGCGAGCGGCCTGATCGGCCAGATCGTGATGGAGCGCCTCGCCGATCGCTACCAGCTCTCCGCGCTCACCCGCCGGCCGGTCGAGTTTCCGAGCCACATCGCGAACATCGAGGATCTCGATGCGATCCTCCCTGCCTTCGAGAGGATCGACGCGGTCGTCCACCTGGCGGCCTCGCCGGCGGTCGATACGCCGTGGGAATCGATCCTGCCCGACAACCTGATCGGCACCTACAACGTCTTCGAAGCGGCCCGCCGGGCGGGGGTCGAAACGGTCGTCTTCGCCTCCTCGAACCACACGATTGGCGGCTACGAAACGGACGGCGCACCCGATCTCTACCGGTTGGACGATGAGCGCGCCTACGATCACACGGCCGAGGTGCGCCCCGATTCCCTTTACGGCGTGTCGAAGGTTTACGGCGAGGCGCTGGGGCGCTACTACCACGACAAGTTCGGGCTGCGCGTGTTCAATCTGCGCATCGGCAGCGTATTGGCGGACGATGACCCCCGCAGCGAGCGGATCGCCTCATCGACCAGTCTGCTGGACATCACCCCGGCGGAAACGTACGCGCGTTACCGCGGCACCTGGCTGAGCCAACGCGATTGCGCGGAGCTGATCGTCCGCTGCCTCGAATCAACCGAGGTCGATTGGGCGGTCGTCTACGGCATCTCGAACAATCCGCGCCAGTTCTGGGATATCGGCCACGCACGCGAATTGCTCGGCTACGCGCCGGTCGATTCCGCCCCGGTCGGCGACGAACCGTAACGCACGTTTCACTCAACACAACCCCGTCATCCTGACCGAAGGGAAGGACTCGACGCGAAGTGACGGTGCATAAACGCCCCGTGTCCATGCGGAAATTCGCTTCGCGTCGAGTTCCTCACGTCCGTTCGGAATGACGGGTGTAGTGGTCAAAGGGGACGGCACAATTGGACTGCGTTTTAGCCGCGTTGTTCGCGAACAGATTCCAGCACACGGGCGAACCACTCGATACCGGCCGGGGTGATCGGATCGAGCACAATCTGCAGGTGAGAAACCCCCGCCGCTTCGAACCGGAGCAGTTCCCGCGCGATCTCGGCCGGATCGCCAGCGAACCCCTTGATGCCCTGCTCCGCAGTCGCGCCACTGGAGCGATACGCGCCACCGGGACCGGTCACCAGCACCGCCGCCGTGCGCTCCACCTCGGCGGGATCGCGGCCAACCTCCGTGCAGATGCGGTCGACTCGCTCGAGATGCGGGGTGAGTCCCTCGACGCTGTTTCCGAAATCGGCGTACCAGATGTTCCACTGATCGATGTGCGGCAGTGTCAGCCGGAGCATCCGTTCGCCGATCGATCCGATCATCAGCGGAATGCCGCCCGGTCGCGGTCCCTGTGGCAAGAGTTCACAATCCCGGGCCGTGTGGTACTCACCCGAAAAATCGACTTGGCCGTCTCGCAATAGCCCGCGAATGATCGTGAACGCCTCGGCGAAGCGCGCGTAGCGATGATCGAACGGGTATCCGAACGCGGTGAACTCCGGTTCGTGCCAACCGGAACCGAGTCCGAGAATCAACCGCCCGCCGCTGATCTCATCGACCGTGTCGGCCATCTTGGCGGTCAGGGCCGGATTCCGGAACCCGGCGCAGAGCACCAGCGGCCCGAACTCCACCCGCTCGGTGACCGCCGCCAGCGCCGACAGGAGCGACCAGCACTCCCACGGAGCGCGCGTCGCTTCATCCGGATTGCGGTAGAGCAGGTGATCGCCGAGCCAGAGCGAATCGAACCCGACCGCCTCGCTGAGGCGGGCCATGGTCAAGTAGTCGCTCCAGCGGGCGACGTATTCGACCTCGGGCAGTTGCAGGCCGATCTTGAAGGGTCTGGACACGTCGGGACTCCTGACGAACTGGGTGGGTACCAACCGTTGGTTCGGCAGTATCGCACTCAGTTGTCAGGGAGCGGTGGCGATCGGCAAGGCGATCGGACTGGCGCCCGCGGCGACGAATGCATCATCGGGGCCGGTAGCATCAGCGGCGTCGGTTTGCTCGTCGTCTGGCGGCGGACACGAAACCCGAATCCGGAACGGGATCACGCCGTTGCCGACCCGCAGATCGGGCAATTCCGAGCAACTCGTATCGTGCAGCGTGACCGAGAGGGTGTACTGCACGCCGCGATCGAACCCGGCCGGCGTGGCGATGGCGGCCGCGATCGCCAGGCACCCCTGGGTCACGATCACTTCATCGCCATTGCGCGCGAGCTGATAGCAGACGGTACCCGGGAAGAGCCCGGTCGGACTCGGCGAGGCGTCCTCGATCACGATCAGCACGTTCGAACTCTGTGCCTCCGTGCCCGGCAGCGACCAGATGCCGGCCAGCAGCAGCGCGGCGGCCGCGAACAGCCAGGCGAAACGGGGAATCGAACGCTGTCTTGGGGGCGTAAGGTCTGGTGTTGGCATAGGGTCCCGTGCTTTCGCGATGCCATCATTCCCGGCCAAATCCGAAGGGCCGGATTCTGTGGTTGAATTGCGGGGGTTTGGACGATTCGATCATCCCGGCGGCGGGCTCCGGGAATTTGCGCACGTACCGGCGTTCCTCGATCGCCGTCAACAGGAGTGTTGTTGTGCACCGACTACCGTTCGATAAACCGGGCAAATGGCGCCGTGGCAACCTGCACACCCACTCGAACCGGTCGGACGGAAAACGGACTCCCGACGAGGTTATTACCGCGTACCGTGAGCAAGGGTACGACTTCATCTCGCTCACCGACCATTTTCTGGAACGGTATCAGTATCCGATCGTGGACACAACGTCACACCGTAACGATGGCTTCACCACGATT
>JADLGF010000462.1 GCA_020849415.1 Thermomicrobiales bacterium | reverse complement strand
TGCGGTGATGCACCGCCGCTTCGCGGAAGACTCTTCGCCTGCGGGCTCTGAGTGACGGGTTGTTCGCTGGATAGGTGAGTGGCTTTTTCAGAGCAGGAATCGAGGAGTCCGACGCGAAGCGGCTCTTCGCATGGACACGGTGCAGTTTCGCAGGGCCGGTTCGCGTCGGATTCTTCGCTTCGCTCTGAATGACGGGTTGCGTGGAGTAAGACCGGTTGCTGGCTTTTTCAGAGCGGGGACCGAGGAGTGACGGCCTCGTTGTTGGTAGAAGAAGCCTTTTCAGAGCGGACCCGGTATCGTCGCGGTGACACCGATTGATTATCCGCAATCCGAAAAAATGTTCGCCCGAACACTTGACCTAGTGTACGTACAGTGCTAGTATGCACGCAGGTCGGGGCCAAACAGTCACATGAATGGCCCGAAAAACAGCTCGGATGGTGTCGGCCGCATCGGAAGAACTGGACCGCCAGAATTATCCGTTCAACCGTTTCGAGGTTCGACGCGCACCGAACGCATCCTCCCTGCGGATAACGTTCGGGAACCACGAACGAAGGCGATCGGAAGCCGATGTGACCGGAACGTCACATTGACGGAAAACCGAACGGGAGAACTGGACGTACACACCTGTAGAGCCGGTATCTCGCCGGGCAATGACGCCCGAGCCGGCTAGAAAGGCAACACCCGCTATGGAGTACATCATTCTCGCAGTCGCGCTTCTGATCATGGCGCCGGTGGCGCTGCTCCCCTTCATCACCTCAGCGCAGGAGACGATGGAGGCCGATCTTCGCAAGCAGGCCGCCAACACCCCGACTCGCGTGCATCCCGTAATGCCGCAATCTGTCGGACCGGCGATGGAACATCGCCAGGCGGCGTAGTCCTGCCGATTCCCCGCAAATCCGCTGATCGATCCCCGTAGCTCGATCAGCGCCCTCCGTCCCCCGGCCCCGCGGCCGGGGGTTCGGTTTAAGAATCAACTCCCGTATCATCGTTCGGCCAACGATGCGCAAGATTCAAGAAGTCAGAACCGCTCGCTCCGTGATTCAATGCGTGTCGAATCATTCACCAGGAGTCCGATGCGATGTGCCGTAACATCAAACCGCTCTTCAATTTCGCACCGCCCGCGACGGACGAGGAAGTCCACGCCGCCGCGCTGCAATTCGTGCGCAAGGTCAGTGGCTTCACCAAACCCTCAACCCGAAACGAAGCCGCCTTCGACGCTGCCGTCAGCGATATCAGCGCGATCGTTCGCCGGCTGATGACCGAACTGGAAACAACCGCGCCGCCGAAAGATCGCGCCATCGAAGCGGAGCGCGCCCGCGAACGCTCCGATCGCCGGTTCGGCCGCGATCAGGCCAGCGTGTGAAACGCCGATGAGCAAGCCATCTGCCGCCACCGATATCCGCCAGACGATCGACGATATCTACCAGGCCGAATCGCGCCGGGTCTTTGCCTCACTCATCCGCCTTCTCGGCGATTTCGACCTGGCGGAGGACGCCCTGCAGGATGCCTACATCGCCGCGCTCCAGCAATGGCCCGAGGCGGGGGTGCCGAACAATCCGCGCGCCTGGCTCGTCTCCACCGGCCGCTTCAAGGCGATCGACAACTTCCGCCGCCGCGCCCGCTTCGACAATTCCCTCGCTGCCCTCGCCGAGAACTTCGATGACGGCACGAAAGAGTTCGACGAGGTCATCGATGACGGCATTCAGGATGACCGGCTGCGCCTGATCTTTACCTGCTGCCACCCGGCGCTTTCATCGGAAGCGCGCGTGGCGCTGACATTGCGCGAAGTCTGCGGGCTTGCCACCGAAGAGATCGCCCGCGCCTTCCTGACCTCACCCTCCACCCTCGCCCAACGTATCGTCCGCGCCAAGTCGAAAATTCGCGACGCCGGCATTCCCTACCAGGTACCGGAACGGGCCGAGCTGGCCGAACGACTCGACACCGTGTTGCAGGTGATCTACCTCGTTTACAACGAGGGGTACACCGCGTCGGCCGGTGATTCCCTCACCCGCTCCGATCTCTCCGCGGAGGCGATCCGCCTCACTCGCCTCCTCTACCAGCTCCTGCCAGAGCCTGATGTCGCCGGTCTGCTGGCGCTCATGTTGCTGCAGGAATCGCGGCACGACGCTCGCGAAACCCCGAACGGCGACATTGTGTTGCTCGAGGACCAGGATCGCTCGCGCTGGAATCGCGCCTACATAGAGGAAGGCACCGAACTGGTCGAACGCGCCCTCAGTGGCGGCGAGGTCGGCGCCTACACCATTCAGGCCGCGATCGCGGCGATCCACGCCTCCGCGCCAGCCCCGCAGGCGACCGACTGGGCTGAGATCGTCGCCTTTTACGATCTGCTGATCCAGGCGCAGCCGTCGCCGGTCGTGCAACTCAACCGGGCGGTGGCGGTGGCGATGCGGGACGGCCCGGAAGCCGGACTCACGCTGATCGACGAGATTCTCGCCCGCGGTGACCTGGCGTCGTATCACCTCGCCCACGCGGCCCGGGCCGATCTTTGCCGCCGGCTCGGACGGAACGTCGACGCGCGCATCGCCTACCAGCGCGCGCTCGAATTCGTTTCGCTGGAGCCGGAACGCCGCTTCCTCGAGCAGCGGCTGCAATCGCTCTCCGGTTGACCGAAGGCGCTGTCGATTCGACGCGGTTCCGTTCGACCAGATGCAGACGAACAACCATTCGGGAGGAAAAGGACGATGCAGTTCACCGCGCCGCTGCTACTCGAAAAGAAGACCGCCACCGGCGTCCAGGTGCCGGAAGCTATCGTCGAGGCGCTCAACAAGGGCAAGCGCCCGCCGGTACGCGTGACGATCAATGGCTACACCTACCTGAGCACTGTTGCTCCGATGGGCGGGGCCTACTGGATTCCCGTCAGTGCCGAGGTGCGCGCCAATGCCGGCGTTGCCGCCGGCGATGAGATCACCGTCGATCTCGAACTCGATGAATCGATTCGAACGGTCGAGGTTCCGGACGATCTCGCGGCGGCGCTCGCCGAAGACACCGCCGCCGCCGAACGCTTCGCCGCCCTTTCGTACAGCAACCAGCGGCGGATCGTGCTGCTGGTCACCGGCGCCAAGACCGAAGAGACGCGGGCGCGTCGGGTCGCCAAGGCGATCGATGACCTGCGCGCCGGCAAATGACCCCGGAGCCAACAACAATGCGTGAGATCGATACCCTTCCCCTTCCCCGCGAAATTGGCCGACCCGCGACTTCGGCCCTCGGTGTCATCGGGGTGACGCGCCTCGCGCAACTCACCGAATACACCGCCAAAGACCTGTTGGCTCTACACGGATTCGGACCGAAGGCGCTCCGGATTCTGAGAGAAAAGTTGGGCGAGCATGGGCTCGCCCTGGCCGGGGAGACCGCTTCAGGCAACGCCGTCTGAGCGTCCTTTCCCCCGCCATCGTGAAACCTCGTCGGTGCATCGGGCGTTGCCAGCGCCCGCAATCGAAACCAGGAGGAGTACACCATGCCAGGAGTTCGCGTTCTCGTCGGCACGCGCAAGGGCGCGTTCGTGCTCGAATCAGATGAAGCCCGGGAGCAGTGGGATGTCTCCGGACCGCACTTCGGCGGTTGGGAGATCTACCACCTCAAAGGCTCACCGGTGAATCCGGACCGCATCTACGCCTCGCAATCGTCCGGTTGGTTCGGCCAGATCATGCAGCGCTCCGATGACGGCGGCAAAACGTGGGAAACGGTCGGCAACGGCTTCGAATACGACGGCGTGCCGAGCACGCACCAGTGGTACGATGGCACCCCGCACCCGTGGGACTTCGCCCGCGTCTGGCACCTCGAACCGTCGCTGTTCGATGTCGATACGGTCTACGCGGGGGTCGAGGACGCCGCGCTTTTCAAATCGACCGACGGCGGCATGACCTGGAAAGAGCTTTCAGGTCTGCGCACGCTCGATTCCGGTCAACACTGGCAGCCGGGCGCCGGCGGCCTCTGTCTCCACACCATCATTCAGGATCCCTCGAATCCCGATCGCCTCTACATCGCCATTTCGGCGGCCGGCGCCTTCCGCACCGATGACGGCGGCGCCACCTGGAAGCCGATCAACAAGGGACTCGTCTCCGATTTCATGCCCGATCCGGACGCCGAATTCGGCCACTGCGTGCATAACATGGCGATTCACCCCGATCACCCCGACACCATCTACATGCAGAAGCACTGGGACGTGATGCGCTCCGACAACGCCGGCGATCTCTGGCACGAGATCAGCGGCAATCTGCCGAGCGATTTCGGCTTCCCGATCATCGTCCACGCCCACGAACCGGAAACGGTCTACGTCGTGCCGATCAAGAGCGACTCGGAGCATTTCCCGCCCGATGGCAAGCTGCGCGTCTACCGCAGCCGCAACGGCAGCCAGGAGTGGGAAGCGCTCACGAACGGCCTGCCGCAGGAGCACTGCTACGTCAACGTGCTGCGTGATTCCATGTCGCTCGATCGCCTCCCCTCCTGCGGTATCTACTTCGGCACCACCGGCGGGCAGGTTTACGGCTCGTTCGATTCGGGCGACACCTGGACCGCGATCGCCGAGAATCTGCCATCGGTGACTTCGGTCGAGGTGCAGACGCTCCCATGATCCGGGTGCAGCTGCCCTACCACCTGCGCAATCTGGCCGGCGTGGAGCGGGAAATCGAGGTGACGGTGAGCGGAGCGATCACGCAACGGAGCGTGTTGGCCGCCATCGAGGCGGACTACCCGATGCTGCGCGGCGCGATTCGCGATCAAAAAAGCGGCGTGCGCCGGGCCTTCATCCGCTTCTTCGCCTGCGAGCGCGATCTCTCGCACGACGATCCCGATGCGCCCCTGCCCGATGCGGTAGCATCCGGGCAAGAACCCTTATTGATCGTTGGGGCCATCGCGGGCGGATAGCGCCGCACCAATGACGAGTCAACTGCGAAAGGACGTTCCGTGAAGTACATGCTGCTTATCTACCTGACCGAGGGTTCCCTGAACGAGCAGGAGATGCAGGCCTGCTACGGCGAATCGGCCGGCGTTGCCCAGGCTCTCCACTCGACCGGGAATTTCCTGGCCGCCAGCCCGCTGCTGCCGGTGTCGACGGCGGTCAGCGTGCGCATTCGCGACGGCAAAACGACCGCGACCGACGGTCCGTTCGCGGAAACCCGCGAGCAACTCGGCGGCTACTTCGTGGTTGAGGCGGACAGCATGGAGGAAGCGATCGGCTTCGCCGAGAGAATCCCCGGCGCCAAATTCGGCACCGT
>JADLGF010000461.1 GCA_020849415.1 Thermomicrobiales bacterium | reverse complement strand
GTTTATACTACGTTGAGCGGCGCCGGGGGGCTGGCCGATCGGTGACGAACGAGGAACGCAGCGTGCGCATCGCCATCGATGGTCAGTTTCGATCCCTTCCACCATCCGGCACCGGCGCCTACCTCGACGCGCTCCTCCGCGAACTGCCGGTGGCGGCTCCCGACGACGAATTCCTGGTAGTCGACCGTCCCGATGCCTGGGGCCCGTCATTCCTGCCCGGAAAGCTCCGCCGGGATGCGCGGTTGTTGCGGTTTCAGTGGGAAATCAGCGGGTTCGGATCCACCGCCCGGCGGCTGAAGCCCGATCTGTTGCACATCCCGAGTTTCGCCGCGCCGTTGCGCACCTCCATTCCCTTCGTGGTCACGATCCACGACGCCATTCCCTTCTCCCTGCCCGAGTACCGTTCCTCGGCCCCGATGCGGGCGCATCTGGCGTTGATGCAGCGAACCACCCGTCGGGCCACGCTGGTGTTGACGCCATCCCAGGCGGCGGCGGACGATCTGCACCGCCTGCTCACCATTCCGCGCCACCGGATCCGCGTCACGCCCGAAGCGGCGGACGCCACGTTCCGCCCCTTAGCTACCGGCACGCTCGATGAGCGTGTCGTCGCGAAGTTTGGTGTCCGGGGAGCGTACATCTTCAATGTCGGCGGTCTCGATGTGCGGAAGCGGGTCGATCTGCTGATCGAGGCATTTGCCGCCGCTCGTCCCGATCTGCCTCCGGATACGCAACTGGTCATCGGCGGGCGGGCGCATAGCGGCAATCCGGTTATCTTCCCCGATCTTGCCCCCTTGATCGAACGACTCGGACTTCGCGACGCGGTCGTCTTGACCGGCTGGCTCAGCGATGATGAGAAATTGGCGCTCTATCAGGGAGCGGCGATCTACGCGACCCCCTCGATCTACGAAGGCTTCGGCCTGACGCCGCTCGAAGCGATGGCCTGTGGCACCCCGGTGATCGCCGCCGACCGAACCAGCTTCCCGGAGGTGGTCGGCGACGCGGGGCTGCTCGTCGAACCGACCGTCGACGCCTGGCGCGCGGCGCTGATTGACCTGATGAATAACGACGCGCGCCGCGCGGTTCTGGCGCGCCGGGGCGTGGAACGCGCGGCCACCTTTTCGTGGCGACGAACGGCGGAACAGACGCTTGAAGCGTATCGTGAAGCGATCGCGATCAGCCGCAGAGGGTAACGATGAGCAGCAAGGTTTTTCGACAATCGCGTGATGCGCTCCGCATGCTGGCGCCTGGTCCGCTGGCGCTGGTCACCACGATGTACAAGGATCAGCCGAACGTGATGACGGCCGCCTGGATGCAGCCGATCTCGCTTTCTCCGATGCTGATCTCGATCGCCGTACAGCCGTCACGGCTGACGCACGAGTTCATGACGAAAACCGAGGTGTTCACGCTGAATTTCCCGACGCTCGAGCTTCTGACCGCCGTGCATCTGGCCGGGATGGTCTCGGGTCGGGATCAGGACAAGTTCGAAGCGAGCGGACTCACGCCGGAGCCGGGGGTCGCGACCGAAGCGCCGCTGATCGCGGAGTGCGTGGCGCACATCGAATGCAACGTGCGCGATCGGGTGACGATCGGGGATCACGATCTTTTCGTCGCCACGCCGATGCGGGTGACCGCGGATGAGGAGGCGTTCAACGGCGTCTGGGTCACTGAGGTCGACGCCGGCCGGGTGCTGCACCACCTCGGCGCCGATCGCTACGCCGCCCTCGGCAAGACCTATCAGGGCACTCTACCGTCCGAAGACGACGACTAAACAACCACATCCATGTCTGTCGGGGAGGACCTTGTGTCCTACCGGTCGCCCGCAGGCGACGAACGTGGCCCGTGACAGTGGTGGTTCCGTTGGAAACACAACCCGACGCAACGAGACGGTCATCTGCGGGCGACCGCGGGAGGGCACAAGAGCCTCCCCTACACGTGTTAAGTAGTTCCGCGATTAGTCGTGGCTGGGATCGATGTTAACCCGGGACGCAGCCGGTACGGAAGAAGATTTCCATGTCGACGCGGCCGGTGCTGCCGGAGACGTCGGCGTAATCCTTCAGGGCGGCACCCTCGAAGATGTCGGAGAACTCGCTCGTCAGGATCGAGTTGATTGCCTGGGCGATCTGCTGGCCGGTGCCGATGGCGCCGGCGTGGCCGTACGTGAGCACCACGACCGCCTGACAGCCCTGGTAGGGCTCCAGGGCATCTGCCAGCGCATCGACGGCGTTCTCGCGCGATGTTCCCGAGCCGCTGATCAGGCCGTTGGCGTTGATGTTCACCGTGAGTTCCACCGAGTCGTCCTCGATGGCGTTGCCACTGGCGAAGATGGCGAGTTCGGTCGACTGCGCTTCCACCGTTTGTTGCAGGATCGCTTGCTGGGCTTCCGCGGTGGCGAGCGCGTCATCGTCCATCGAGGCGAGGATCGCCTCGGAGGTCGCGATCGCGGCGGCCGCCTCCGCCTGGGCCGTGGCGAGCTCGTTGGCGCCTGATTCGGCGTTCTGGGTGGCGATCGCCGCGATCTCGGCGACCTGGGTCGCCTGAGCGTTGGCGGTCGCCATCGCGTTCGCGCCGCTCTCCTCATTCTGGGCGGCGACCGTGGCGGCCTCCGCCTGCTGGGTGGCGAGCGCGTCGATCGTGGCCTGGGCGGAGGCAGCGTCAGCGGTCGCTTGCGCGGCTGCATCGGCGAGATTCTGTTCGAGTTGCGAGACGGAAAGCTCCTGCTC
>JADLGF010000460.1 GCA_020849415.1 Thermomicrobiales bacterium | reverse complement strand
GCTGGCAGCGCACCGATGAGTCAGCGATCATGCAGATCTGTTACCGGATTGCCGGTGGTATCGGCAATCCTGCTTCAGGCGCATGCGCCTCGGCCTCCGGCGCGATCCGTTTCCACAACGTTCCCCAGGGGAGTTACACGCTCGCACTCGCGCCGATCTCGGTTCAGTGCGCCGATGCTCCGGCCTCGGTGGCGTTCAGTGTCGGCCCGGGCGATCTCGGCGGAACCGTTCAGGTGCCGGTGGAGTACGTCGGGTGCGGGTACAAACCGACCACCTCGTGCACGGTCGAGCGTGCGGCGCCGGGGCGCACCGTCGATCTCTACTACGGACAGCTGACCGGACCCGATGGCGGGCCGGCGCTCGATACCCTGCAACTCTCGGAAACGATCCCCAGTGTCTTGCGCGAATCGCTACTCGGTGCTGGCAATCCCGATCCGGCGCACATTACCAGCGGCGCCCTGGCGCCCTGGTCTGAACCCTACCAATACGAATCGGGAACGCTCGATTGGTCGCGTCGCCCCGATTGGGATGGCAACGCCTACAAGCGCATGCTCGATGTCTACAGCGCGGCTTCGAACGACTACACACTGAACGCGCGGATCAGCCACGGTTCATACCAGTTCACCTCCGGAGCCGGTCTCGATTTCATCTTCGTGGACGGCGCGACCGACCTGTCGCTCTACCCGGAATGTGCCGATGCCACCGGCGATATCACGATCCTCCTTCTCTACCAGTCGACCGTGAACATCTACGAACTGAATGCCGCCGAGCCGGTCGAACCTGGGCCGGGCGTCACGCCAATTCCATCGCCGGTCCCGATGTGCGATACAAGCGTCACCCGGAGCATCGACCTCTACTACGGATCGGTTTCGGGGCTTCCGTACGTGGCGCAGTCGATGGCGCTGAGCGATTACATTCCGCCGGCGCTGCGGGATGTCATGCTCAATTCATCGCCGCCGGGTCCGGTGCGGACCAACATCGGCGCCTGGGTCGGCGCCGATCAGGACGACGGAACCTGGGCGGAAAGCGCGGCGGCCGGGATCGATGCCGCTGCCAATCAACGGAGCCAGCTTGCCAACAGCGGCGCGACCGTTACCGCTCCGATCGATGAAGGCGTCACCGAGTACCGGTTTGTCACCTACCGCTATCTCGATGCGATGAAGGCGCCGGGGGAGTGCCGCTCGATCCTGCTCGCCGCCGATGAAGAGCAACCGTCGATGAGCGTGCTGATCCCGGTGCTGCAAACAACGGTGGTGCGGGTGCACTACTACCAGATGAATGCGGTGTACGGCGGAATCGGATCACCAACCCCCACCCCGACCATTCCCGCCGGAACAACGCCGACCCCGGCCGGACCCGATGCCACCGCCACCGGGCTCGATGTCAGGGGCCTGCCAAACACCGGAACCGGCTATGACGCGGCGCCCACCGGCAATCTCTGGCTCATCGGACTCGCAATGGTGCTCGCGTCGATCGTCCTCATGGCGCTCCGGCGCGGCCGGCCACGGAACTGATTACCCCAGGCGCGACCGTTGCAGCGGTCGCGCCCCTCATCGGTCTCTCCACGCGATCCATGTCACTCCCGTCACCCTGACCGAAGGGAAGGGCTCGACGCGAAGCGACCCGGCGAATCCGCGCCGTGCCCATGCGAAAACTCGCTTCGCGTCGAGTTCTTCCTTCGTCAGAATGACAGGTTTGGCGGTGGGCATGGCGGACGATACAGTCGACCGTTCCCTTGGCTTCACTCAGGATTTAGCATAGGAGTCGAAACGGGATTGCAGATCGGGGACATCCGCGTGTGACTGACGAACGAAACCAATCCCTTCGGCAGCGACTCAAGCGGTGGGCGATTTTTGGTGGACGGGACGAGGCGGAACCGCCGCAGTGTCAGTTCTGCCGCCACCACCGGAGTGGCGCCTGCCTTGCCTTTCCGGGCGGGATTCCGCTTGCCATCCTGACCAACCAGATCGATCACCGGACCGAAGGCTACCCGCTCGATCGCGGTCTCCGTTTCGCCCCGCTCTCCCTCGAAGCCGACGCCGCCCAACGCGCCCTTTTTGACAAGCCGTCGGCTCGGTAACCGCCGGGACTATCGGGCCGGGCACTCCAGCACGTTTCGGTTGCCGTGCCTGAATCAATTGCCCCACCGGGGTATCGGGCCCCGGACAGGCGGGTTCGTTTGTTATCCTCTGCAGAGTGCCAACAGTCCGAATTCATTACAAGCCGAGGAGGAACCAGCCAACATGGCCGAGCAGTTCGAAGGATTGTTGAAATGGCGCAGTATCGGCCCGTTCCGGGGTGGCCGCGTTGTTGCCGTTCACGGTGTTTACGATGATCCGAACACCTTCTATTTCGGCGGTGTCGGCGGCGGTGTCTGGAAATCGACCGACGCCGGGCAGTTCTGGGTCAACGTGTCCGATGGCTTTTTCAAGACATCGGCGGTCGGCGCCCTCGCGGTGGCAAAATCCGACTCGAACGTGATCTACGCCGGCACCGGCGAGACCACGATCCGCATCGATGTCACCCACGGTGACGGCGTCTACAAGAGCACCGATGCCGGCGTAACGTGGAAGAACGTCGGTCTTAACGACACCCGGTTCATCGGCAAGGTGCGCGTGCATCCGAACGATCCCGACACCGTTTGGGTGGCGGCGCTCGGCCACGCCTTCGGTCCGAATGAGGAACGGGGCGTTTTCAAGAGCACCGATGGCGGCGAGACCTGGCGCAAGGTGCTCTACGTCAGCGACAAATCGGGCGCGGTCGATCTCACTGTTGATGAGAAGAACCCGCGCGTGCTGTACGCCACCATCTGGGAGGCCTACCGCTCCTTCTGGCAGATCAGCTCCGGCGGCCCCGAAAGCGGCATCTGGCGCAGCCTCGATGGCGGCGAAACCTGGGAAGAGATCACCCGCAATCAGGGCCTGCCCGATGGCACGCTCGGCAAGATCGCCGTTACCGCTTCACCGGCCAAGACCGGCCGCGTCTGGGCACTGATCGAGCACAACAAGAAGGGCGGCATGTACCGCTCGGACGATTACGGCGTCACCTGGACCAAGACCAGCGACAACCAGAATCTCCTCTCCCGCGCCTGGTACTACACCCACGCGACGGCCGATCCGGCCGATGCCGATACCGTCTACGTGAACAATCTCGATTTCTTCAAGAGCACGGACGGCGGCAAGACCTTCTTCTCGATCCCGACGCCGCACGGTGATAACCACGATCTCTGGATCGATCCGGCCGATAATCGCCGCATGATCCAGGGGAACGACGGCGGCGCCAATGTCAGCCTCAATGGCGGCTACAGCTGGTCATCGATCTTCAATCAGCCGACCTCGCAGTTCTATCACCTCGGCACCGACAACAAGGAGCCGTACACCATCTACGGCACCCAGCAGGACAATTCGAGCATCGGCATCCCGAGCGCCAACAATCACGGCGCCATCAGCTGGCAGGATGTGAAGCTCGCCGGCACCGGCGAGAGTGGCTACATCCAGGTCGATCCGACCGATGACGATATCGTCTTCGTCGGCGCGGTCGGCTCGTCGCCGGGCGGCGGCAACTCGTTGCAGCGCTACGACCGGAAGACCGACGATATCCGGCTCGTCACCTCCTGGCCGGAGGTGCATACCGGCATCGGCGCGGGCGAGTGGAAGCAGCGCTTCGCCTGGACCTACCCGATCCACTTCTCTCCGCACGATCCGAAGACGATCTACATCGGCGGTGAGCGGGTCTACAAAACCACCAACGAGGGCCAGACCTGGACTCCGATCAGCCCCGATCTCACCCGCCACGATCCTGAAACGCTCAAGGTTTCCGGCGGCCCGGTCAATGTCGATGCGGTCGGCGCCGAAACCTACGCCACCATCTACGCCTTCATTGAATCGCCCCACGAAAAGGGTGTGTTCTGGGCGGGATCGGACGACGGTTACATTCACATCAGCAAGGACAACGGGAAAACCTGGGACAAGGTGACCCCGCCGCAGTTCCCCGATTTCACGATGGTCAGTGGCATCGAGGCGTCGCCGTTCGACAAGGCGACCGTCTACGTCGCGGCCACGCGCTACAAGCTCGATGATTACGAGCCGTACCTCTTCGTCACGCGCGATTACGGCCAGAGCTGGGAGCGGATCGACAACGGCATCGAGCGGGATCACTTCACCCGCGTGATCCGGGCCGATGCGACCA
The DNA here is from genome assembly GCA_020849415.1 of Thermomicrobiales bacterium. Taxonomy (GTDB): domain Bacteria; phylum Chloroflexota; class Chloroflexia; order Thermomicrobiales; family UBA6265; genus JADLGF01. The sequence continues at coordinate 1,500 of JADLGF010000460.1, read as the reverse complement.
CCCCGGGCCTGCTCTTCGCCGGCACCGAGGTCGGGCTCTACGTTTCGTTCGATGACGGCAAGCACTGGGAACGGTTCCAGCTCAACCTGCCTGTCTCGCCGATCCACGAAATCCTGATCAAGGGCACTGATCTGATCGCCGGCACCCACGGCCGCGCCATCTGGATTCTGGATGACGTCAGCCCGCTGCGGCAGGTGGCGGCCGGCATCGGCCAGGGCGATCACCTCTTCGCGCCGCGCGTCACGACGCGCGTGATGCCCGGGATCGACTGGAGCTCCGGCAACAACGAGTACCTCTCGTACATGACCACCCGCACCGGCGCCTTCCTCGAAACGAAGGACACCGATGGCGCCGTCACGCGCCGCTATCTCGACGCCGGCGCCAATCCGCCGCGCGGCGCGATCATCACCTACCGCCTCGCCGAGGCGGCCGATCCGGCCAGCCCGATCACCCTCACCTTCAAAAAGGGCGACACGGTGATCCGGAGCTTCACCAGCCGCACCGAGGAAGACGAGACCTTCCCGAAGGAGCTTCGCGCCGGCGGCAAGGCGGGCTGGAACCGCTTCGTCTGGGATCTCCGCTGGGCTCCCGCCACCAAGATTCAGGGCACCGATCCCGCCTCGGAACAGGTTGTGGCCGGTCCGCTCGTCTCCCCCGGCAGCTACTCCGTTACGCTCAAGGTGGGCGACAAGGAGTACACCCACCCGCTCGAGATCAAGAAGCCGAAGAACGTTCAATCGACCAAGGCCGATCTCGAAGCGCAGGAAGATCTGCTGCTCCGGATTCACCGCCAGGTCGATACCACGGTCAAGTCGATCAACCAGGTGCGCGATTTGCGCACCCAGCTCGATGGCTGGAGCAAGCGCACCAAGGACCAGCCGGGCCTCGAAGGGCTCTCCGATCAGGCCAACGCACTGCGCGACAAGGTGCTCGAAATCGAGAAGCTGCTGCTCGTGCCCGATCTGCGCGCCGGCTGGGCCGATACCAACAACGCCGGTCTGCGCTTGCTGACCAAGCTCGCCTCGCTGACCGGCGCGGTGGAGCTCGGCGATTACCGTCCGACCGATGCCGCCGAGGAGGTCTACGCCGATCTCTCCGGCAAGATCGAAGCCCAGCTCGAAGCCCTCGACGCCGCCCTGCAGGGTGACGTCAGCCTCTTCAACCAGGCCTTGTCAAAGGCCGGCCTGACCGGCGTGCTGTCGGTTTCGGAGTAAGAACCCTCACCCCAACCCCTCTCCCGCTGCAGCAGGAGAGGGGCAAGGGGCAATGAACCCTCGAATTCCACCAGCACCCAACTTGACGAATCATCAGCAGGTTCGTAGGGTACGGGGAGACAACTGAAGAGCGCCGCAACGGGGGCTCGGGGATCCGGGCTGAGATGGCAGCTATTCCGCTGCCGACCGTCGAACCTGATCGGGGTAATGCCCGCGCAGGAATGATGTCGCCGTCCTGTTAAAGGACACCGTCGGCCATCCGAGGTGTCTTTTTATTTTGTTCGCG
>JADLGF010000459.1 GCA_020849415.1 Thermomicrobiales bacterium | reverse complement strand
GGGCCGCGCGGCTGACCGCGGCGCTGGTGCTCCTGTTCGGGGCGGTGATCGGGCTCGGCTGGAGCGCGCTGGCGCAACAGAGCGATTCGCCCCACCGGTTGATCGCGCAGGGGTTGGCCGTCGCGCCAGAGGGCGGCTCGGTCTGGCGGGTGCGCGAATTCACGCCACTCCCCGCCGATGAGGCGGGCTCCTTCGATGTCGGCTTTTCGTTCGCCTACCAAACCGAAGGCGCTACGGTGATCCGGAACGATGTAACCGGCAAGCGGGCGCGCCTGGAAGTTGGTGAGGCCTACTTCTTCTCCGGCGGTGACGCCTACACCCGTTATCAGTACGGGCTCGATCCCGCGACGCTCCTGATGGTCGAGTTCGGCGGTGAGGATGACGAGGTCGAGGATGTGCTCTTCGCCAGCGGTCCGATTGAACGCTGGCCATCGGCGGTGCTCGACTACGAGTTGGCCGAAGGTACGGTCGATGCGACCGATTCGGTGACGATTCCGAACTACCTCGGCCCGACGTTGCTCTTCATTCTTGATGGTTCCGCGATCGTGACTCCGAACGAAGGCACCGCCACCGGTCTCGAAACCGGCGACGGTCTCGTGATCGAGGTCGGCGCGCAACTGACGGCCGGCAGCGCCGGCGTGACCTACCTGATCGCCTACTTCCAGGGGCAGGTGCTCGATCCGGATGAATTCGATGCGGGCGAGGCCACGCCGGAGCCGGAAGAGACCCAGGCCGCAACTCCCGAAGCCGAGCAGACCCCGACCCCCTCGGCGCCGCTCGCCCCCTCGGCCGATGAGGATCGCGACGGGCTGCTGAATGGCGATGAGACGCGGCTCGGCACCGATCCGCGCAATCCCGACACCGACGGCGACGGCCTGATCGACGGCGATGAGGTCAACACGCACGACACCGATCCGCTGCTCGAAGACACCGATGGCGACGGTTTGGGCGACGGCTACGAGGTGAACACCACGAAGACTGATCCGCTCGAAGCCGACACCGATGGCGGCGGGGTGAACGACGGCGACGAGTGGTACATCCGCGGCACCGATCCCCTCGATCCGGACGACGATTAGGCATGAGGCCTCGGGCGTGAGGCGTGAGGAATCAGTCCTCGTGCGTAAAGCGTATGACAAGAGAAGGCGGGGTAATCTTTACCCCGCCTTCTCTCGTCTTCTACGTCCTATCTCCTCACGCCTCACGCCTGCAAGCTCACGCCTCGCTAGTCGTCCCGATCGCGGCTGTCGCCCTTGACCGTGATCAGCGGGCGCAGGGTGTGCAGCACGTCGACCAGATCGCGCTGGCGGTCGATCACCACCGTGACATCCTTGTAGGCGCCCGGCGCTTCATCGAGCAGTCCGCGGGACGGCTTCGAGAAGGTGTCCGCAAGCGAGGACACGAAGGCGGCTTCGCTGATCTGCTTGCGCGCCTGACCGCGGCTCATCGTCCGCCCCGCGCCGTGCGAGCACGACGCGAAGCTCTCGGGATTCCCCAGGCCGCGCACGATGTAACTCGGCGCGCCCATGCTGCCCGGGATGATGCCGAGCTCACCGGCGCTGGCGCTGGTCGCACCCTTGCGGTGAATCACCAGTTCTTCGCCCTCGTGCGCTTCGAGCGCGGCGAAGTTGTGGTGAATGTTGATCACCTCGCCCGGCGAATCGATCGATTCGCCGATCCGCTCGAGCTCCTGCGCCAGGCCTGACACCATGACATCGAGCATCGCCCGCCGGTTCGCGAGCGCGAAGTCGGTCGCCCACGCCATGTCGTGCACGTAGTTCTGGCCCGACTCATCGTCCAGCGGCAGTCCGGCCAGATCGGGCGGCAGTGCGATGTCGCGCCGCGCGGCGATGCCCCGGGCCAGTTCGTCGTAGTGCTTCGCGATCCGGAGGCCGGTGTGCCGGCTGCCGGAGTGGAGCATCAGCCAGATGATGCCCCGTTCATCGACCTGCGCTTCGATGAAGTGATTGCCGCCGCCGAGCGTGCCGAGCTGGGTCGCCGCCTTTTCGCGCAGCAGCGGCTGGAGTTCGGTGGCGCGCAGCGGCCGATCGAGCTCGCCGAGGGTGTTGCCACCCGCCCGCTTGCTGAAGCCCGATGGCACGTTGCGGTGAATCTGACCGCTCCAGCCGCGCCAGAACGCCTTGTTCATCCGCTCCGGATCGAGCCGCACGCCGGTATCGAGCGCGCACATGCCGCAGCCGATATCGACCCCGACCGCGTTCGGAATGACTTCGTTGACGGTGGGGAGCACCGAGCCGATCGTGACGCCCATCCCCGGGTGGCAATCGGGCATGACCGCGAGGTGCGGTCCGATCGCGGGGTGGCTCGCAGCGGCGAGCAGCTGCGCCATCGCTCCCGGCTCGATTTCATCGAGCGGCAGCCAACTCTTGATCGGGGCGCGACCTTCAGCGGCCGCGATTTCATTGGGCGTCATTGCCCACCTCCTTGGTTAGCGATCGCCGATCGGCAGGGTCCGTACCGCCATCGATTCGAGATCGCAAACGCGGACTTTACCATTGTTCGTATCGGCGACGTAGATTCTGCCGTTCAGGTAGCTGAGTCCGCCCGGCTCGTAGAAGGTGGCTTGGGCCGCTGGACCGTCGTCCGCGCCCGGATCTCCGTTGCCGAACAGGGTAATGACCGAGCGGGTGACCGGATCGAGCGCCTTGATCTTGTGGTTGTAGCTGTCAGCCAGGTAGAGCGTACGATCGCCCGGCCGGCCCGCGGTGATGCCGAGCGGGTGCTGGAGCCGGGCGCTGTCGCCGCGGGCATCGATATCGCCGAAGTGGAAGAGCCCGCGCCCGACGATGCGGGTAACCCGGTCCGCCGCTGGATCGATCCGCCGGACGGCGCTCGTCTCACTATCCGCGATGAAGAATGCGCCTTCCGAGAAGGAGATGCCGCTTGGCTGGGCGAATGTGGCTTCCGCAAGCGTGCCATCGTGAATCGATTCGGCCCCGGTGCCGGCAACCGGCGCGATATACCCGGCGGTGAGATCGAGTTTCCAGATCTGGTGCCAGCCCGCCATGGTGATCCAGAGGCCATCCTCACGCCAGACGATGTCCCACGGCGACGCAAGCGGGGTCGAGCGGGCGGGACCCGACTCCCGATCCCAGCCCTGCTCACCGGTGCCCGCGACGGTCGAGACATTGCCGTCGGCGAGATCGACCAATCGGATCGCGTGATTGCGGGTGTCGCAGACGGCCAGCTGTTTTCCATCGGGTGAGAGCGTCAGCCCATGCGGAGCGTTGAAGGTCGCGCGATCGGTCGGGCCATCTTCCATGCCTTGCATGCCGCTGCCGATCACCGAGACAACCTCACCGTCGAGCGTGGTGACGATGATGCGGTGATGTCCCGAATCGGCGATGTAGAGACGGTTCGTCGCATCTGACGCCAGCACCTTGGCGGGATAGCGCAGGAAGCCGGTGTCGGGCGGCGGCTCGATATGGAGATCGAGTGGCCGCCGGTCGATCGCGCCGGCGGAGTCGAACTCGGTGATGGCGGCGGTGATGAAGGCATCGAGCGCGTCGAGTTCGAATTCACCCGCCTGCGTGCCGATCACCCGGCCGTGCGGATCGATCAGCATGATCGTCGGCCAGGCGTTGACCGCGTAATCGCTCCAGACGGTGTGATCGGCATCATTGATGACGGGATGCGGAATCCCCAGCCGGGCCACCGCGTGGGCGATGTTGGCGGTCTCCCGCTCGGCGGGGAATTTGGGCGAGTGCACGCCGATCACCACCAGTTCATCGGGGTGGCGGCGTTCGAGTTCGTGCAGATTCGGCACGACGTGCATGCAGTTGATGCAGCAGTAGGTCCAGAAATCGAGCAGGGTGAGCTTGCCGCGCAGATCGCGCAGGCGCAGGCGCGGTCCGATCCACTCGGCGTCGGGCGGAAACTCGGGCGCGCGGACGGTGCCGGCGTAGCGACTGGCCATGAT
>JADLGF010000458.1 GCA_020849415.1 Thermomicrobiales bacterium | reverse complement strand
TTCGCGTTGGTAGTCGGCTTCGCTGCCGATCCAGACCGCGCCGTCCTCGTAGTGTTCCTTCTTCCAGATCGGCACGATTTCCTTGAGCCGCTCGATAGCGTAGAGCGCCGCTTCGAAGGCGGCCTCGCGGTGGGGTGAGGAGATGCTGATCACCACGCTCGCTTCCCCGACCGGCAGCAACCCGACCCGGTGGATGATCGCCACCCGCCGCAGCCCCCACTTCGCCTCGATTTCATCGGCTATCTGAGACAGCATCTTCTCGGCGGCCGGGGCGTAGGCCTCGTAGTCGAGCGCGCTCACCTTCTGGCCACGACCGTTATCCCGCACCACGCCGGTGAAGGTGACGATCGCGCCGGAGCCGGGGTCGGCGACCGCCCGCTCGGTTTCACGCGGATCGAGTTCGCCCTCGGTAATGCGGAAGAGCCGGCCATCATCACTGCCACCGCTGACCGGCGGGATGAAGGCGATCTCATCGCCATCCTGCAACGGGTAATCGGCCGGGACGTAGGCTTCGTTCGCCATCATCATTACCGATCGCTTCATCGGCGCCAGCCGGGGGAAGTCAGCCGCGATTCGATCGAACAGTTCGCCGATCGTTTCGCCCGGCTCGAACTCCCGATCCTCGCTTTTCTGGCCGATCGTTTCGCGAATCAGCGCGAAATGGCGGAGCGTCACCCGCATTCCGGTTATCCTCTTTCCCATCAGTTCTTGGCGCCGCGAATACCCGTGCGTACACGTGTCATCCGCGGCGAGTATACGCCTCGCATCCGTGGCGACGGCGATCGGGAGAGGGACACCATGTCGACTCTGGCGGATGCGTTGGCGGCGGTTGACGCCGCGCGCGATGAGATCATCGCCCTGACCCAGGCGCTAGTGCGGGTGCCATCGATCAACACCGGCTACATGCCGACCGGCGATGAAACCCCGGCGGCGGAACTCCTGCGCGATCTCTACGCGCGTGAGGGGATCGATTCCGAGGTTGTCGAATCGGCCCAGGGTCGCGGCAACGTGGTCGCCCGAATCAAGGGTGATGGCAGCGCGCTCAGCCTGATGCTGATGGGGCACCTCGACGTCGTGCCGGTGGAAGACCCCGATCAGTGGACTTATCCGCCGTTCGGCGGCGAGGTTCACGACGGCCGCATTCACGGCCGCGGCTCCGCCGACATGAAGGGGATGGTGGCGGCCGAAGCGATGGCGGCAATCATCCTGAAACGATTGGGCGTGTCGTTCAAGGGCGACCTGGTCGTGGCTTCGGCGGCTGATGAGGAATCGGGCGGCAAATACGGCTTCGAATGGCTGGCGGCCAACCGGCCCGACCTGCTCAGGAGCAGTGTCGCGGTCAACGAGGGTGGCGGCCGGGCGATGAAGCGTGACGGCAAGGTGGTTTACGCCATCAACACCGGTGAGAAGGGCCGCCTCGAAATCCGGATTCGGGTCAAGGGCCGCGGCTATCACGCCTCGGCGCCCTGGATGGCCGACAACGCCATCTACAAGGCGATCCCGGTGCTGGAGCGCATCGCGGCCTACAAGCCGGAGGTGTCGGTCGACGCTGATCTTTTCAAGCACCTCGACGCGGCGCTCGGCATCACGGAAGAGGTCACCAACGACAACATCGACGACATTATCGGGCGGCTCTTCCCGGTGAAACCGCAGGCGGCGTCGTGGCTGCGATCGGCCAGCCGCATGACGATGGTCGCCAGCATGATCAGCGCCGGCGTCAAGAGCAACAGCGTCGCCGAAACCGCACTGATCACCTGCGATGTCCGCACGCTGCCCTGGCAGGATGAGGCGTACGTCGCCCGGCAACTCGACCAGATTCTTGACGGGCTGGCCGACGTCAGCTACGAGATCGTCACCACCGCCATCCCGAGCGCGTCGACCTGGGATCACCCCTTCCTTGATTCGATGCAGTCCGCGACGGGCGACGCGCTGGGCCGGGATGATCTCGAATTCTTCCCCGGCCTCACCACCGGCTTCACCGACTCGCGGCTGGTGCGACACCTCGGTATCCAGGCGTACGGCTTCGGTCCGAGCCACCCCGATTCAGATCCGAGCCTCGATGGCGCGCACAACATCAACGAAAGCACCAGCATCGAGGATCTGATGCTGAACACCCGCTTCATGGTCGCGCTCGCGTGGCGCGTGGCGGTGGAAGGGGCCGGTTGATGGATCGGAAAGGACGATCGCCGGTCAATCTGCCGCCCGGGTACTACGCCCGACCGGCGACGATGGACGATGTCCCGGCGGTCACCGGCCTGCTCAACGCGGCCGAGATCGCCGATTGGGGCGAGCCCGACTTCACCGAGGACGAGTTGCGCGACGATTGGGCGCTCTACGATGGCGATCCCGGCAAGGCGATCACGCTCGTGGTAGCGCCCGATGAATCGATCGTCGGGTACATGGCGATCACCGACAACGGGCTCGGCGCGATCGAGGCCGATGGCTACGCCCATCCGGGTCACGTCGGCAAGGGGATCGGCACCTGGCTGATCCAGGAGAGCGAGCGAATGGCGGCCGATGTCATCGCCGGTCTGCCATCGACCCAGCGCGCCACGATCCGGAGTTTCACCGCCGGTTCCAACGAGCGGGCGCTGGCACTGCTGGATCACGAGGGGTACGACGCCATCCGGCACTTCTGGCGCATGGAGATCGTTTTCGATGGCCCACCACCGGCGCCGGTCTGGCCCGATGGGATCCGTGTAGCCGACGCTCGATCCGGCGTCGATGAACGCGGCATCTACGACCTTTCCGAAGCCGCGTTCGGCGAGCA
>JADLGF010000457.1 GCA_020849415.1 Thermomicrobiales bacterium | reverse complement strand
CACGAGATCGGGATTGGCCGAACCGCCGATCTTGACCTCGTCCGCGACCTCACCGGCGTACTGCAGCAGCTTCGGTCCCCATGAGCCGATCATCAGCGGCACGGTGGGGCGCTCGACCGGGTAATTGAACAGGCGGCCGGGTGGAAGTGAGAAGAATTCACCCTGATAGCCGGCCTCATCGCCGGCGAGGAGCGCGCGGACGACCTCGACCGTTTCGCGCAGGCGGGTGATCGGCTTGCGATCCTCGATGCCGAGCGCGTCGAGCCAGGCGCCTCGTACGAGTCCGAGGTAGGCACGACCACCACTCGCCTGATCGAGCAGCGCGATCTGGCCGGCGATCTCGACCGGGTGCAGGAGGTAGGGGTTCAGCGCCGCCGGTCCGAGTTCGATGCGGCTGGTGGCGCGGGCGGCGGCGAGTAGCGGGCCGATCGCCGGCTGAAACCCGAGATCGGCGTAGACGCTGAGCAAGTCGAAGCCGAGCGACTCGACGAGTTCAGCCAGGACGGCGTAATCCTCGAAGCGCTTGTTGCCCTGTAACGCGATGGAAACCTTTGGCATGCTACATCCACGAGTTCCGAGTTCCGAGTTCCGAGTTCCGAGCTCGGTGAGCCATTCTACCGGAGGGCGAAGCGCGTGACTGATGAGACGCCATTCGAACTGGCGAAACTTCGGGTGACGGTGGTCGAGATCGCCGGGCGATCGGTCTGCGGGCTGGCAGTCGGCGACTACTTCGAGGTCTCCCAAAGCAGCCGGATCTCGCTGCCGAACGGCAAGCACTTTTGCCTTTACGCGCTGGCGGCGGTGATGCCGTTGCTCCCGGCCAAGATGCGCGCGTTCGATGAGAACGACTGGATGGCGCAGGACAGTCTGGTGGCGTGCCCCGATCCGGAGGAACGGCTGATCATGAAGATCGAGCGGATCGGCACCGAGCGTTTGTTGGCCTCCGACCTGACCTGAGTATCGCCGCGTCAGCTCTCGGCTTGAATAGACCGGGAGGGTGGGGCATCATGCGGGAATGATGTCTTCCGGCGCGCCTCGTCGCGCAACCTCCGACCCCGCTCGCGGCAATCAGCCCACCGAACCGATCGATTTGAGATTGGTGAAGACCCCGGCGAAAACCGGGCGTGGAAACCGGCTCGTCGCCTGGATGCGGATGCTCGTGTTCTTCTCCGTGCTTGCGGTCATGCTGCTGGGCGCGTCGCTGGTCGGCGCGATCTACCTGCAGGCGGGTCGGGATCAATCCAGGCCGGTCGATGCCATCGTGGTACTCGGCGCAGCGCAGTACGACGGACGGCCGAGTCCGGTGCTGCGAGCGCGACTGGAAACAGCGCTCGAGGCCTGGAACCGGGGCTTGGCCGAGGTGATCATCGTCACCGGCGGTAATCAGCCGGGCGATCGCTTCACCGAGGCCGAGGCGAGTCAGATGTTCCTGGTCGACAACGGCGTGCCGGCGGACGCGATCCTGCTCGAAGACGTGAGCCACTCGACCGAAGAGAATCTCGACGGCGTGGCGTTGATCATGGAGGAGCGGGGGCTGACGTCGGCGTTGATCGTTAGCGACGGTTTCCACCTCTTCCGGGCCAAATACATTGCTGACTCCTACGGCATCGACGCCCACGGCTTGCCCGCGACCGACAGCCCGATCGACCGCTGGTCGGTCAACGAGTTCTTCTACGTCCTGCGCGAAGCGGCCGGCGTCGTCGACTTCTGGTGGCGGCACCGCTAACGGGTTCCGAGTACCGCGTTCCTGGTTCCGCGTACTGACTCCCAACACCTGCCTCCTTGCTCCCGATCCGGGCGGCGAGTCCAAACGATGCGCTCGAGATTTTTAGAAAGTTGTTTACAGTCGTTTCAACTCCATGTAGACTGCCTAACAAGCGAATCGGAAAACTCATTCGAACTGCGACGGTAGTGACGCCAGCCGGGTGGCTGGTGCAAGGATCGGAGGAGCCACGTATGTCACGAACGGCCTTTTCCCGACGAACCGCGATGAAAACCGGCGTTTCGGCCGGCTTCCTTTCGGCGGCCATGGCGGCCCCCGGACCGGTTCGGAGCTACCTGCTCGGCGCCGCCTCGGCGCAGTCAACCCTGCCGGTGAGCGATCCCGCCAATGTCGTGGTCTGGACCTACCGCCCTGACATTGTTTCCGACAATCTCACGATCTGGGCCGAAACCAACGGGCAGCCGGCGCCGCGCTTCGCCGACATTCCGGGCGTCTACGACTACGCGAACGTGATCGCCGGCAAGTTCATCGGCGGCGAGAAAATCGACATGATGTATTGCCACTCGGATCAGCTGAACCGCTGGTACCGGGCCGGCTGGATTCGCGACGATCTCGATTCGCTCGATTGGGTGCAGGAATTGAAGCCGCGCCTGCAGCCGTGGGGCATCGAGAACATGTCGTCCACCGATGGCAAGCTGCTCGGCCTGCCCTACTGGGCCGGCACCAAGTACCTCATCTACAACGACCTCGATTTCGAGAAGGCCGGCATCACGGCGCCGCCGGAGACCTGGGAAGAGTTCGAGGAGCAATGCGCGCAATTGCAGGCGGCCGGCGTGGCGCACCCCTACGTGCCCTACTGGCGCAAGGACTTCTGGGCGCTCGGGTGGTCGATCTTCGTCGAGTCGTACAGCGACGGCGATTACATCTTCGACGACGAGTCGAACCTGACGATCCTCGATGGCGACACTCCGTTCCGGGGCATGCTCGAGCGCTGGCGCCGGATGTACCAGAACGGCGTCGTGCCGGCGAATGCCTTCGAGATCGGCGATCCGACGATCGAGTTCAACACCGGCAATCACTCCTTCTGCATGAACGACGATTACTCTCACAAGCGGAACAACGATCCGGAACTCTCGAAGATCGCCGGTCACGCCCACAACATGCTCAATCCGGGCCTGACGCACGAGACCACGGCGATTTCGCCGATGTACGTGTTCGGCAAGAGTTCGAATCTTGCCCCGGAAACGCAGAACGACCTGGCGCACTTCTTCGGCTCCATATACCACGACGGCGAGTATCACGTTGCGCTGCGCTGGGTGCTGGAAGAGGGATTGGGCAGCATCGACACCGACCTGATGGCGCGTGAGGATGTGAAGGCCTCCTTCTCCGAGTGGCGTGATGTCGATCTCTACGATCAGCAACTCTCGCTCGGCAAGGCGCGCAATGTTCACCGCCAGCTCTGGTACCCGGAGTGGGAGCTGAACATGATCGGCAAGGTGCAGGAGTTCGTGCTTGGTTCGATCGAGATCGGCGATGTCTTCAGCAGCCTGGGTGAAACCCTCGACGGGCTGAAGCAGCAGTACCCGACGATCTAAAGCAGTCACCGATGGGGCGGTCACATTTCCACCGCTGACACGCCCGTCAGCCTGGAGCTCTTGCCCGGGATGACGATTGTCAGCGGATGGGAATGGTGACCGCCTCGACGGTCCTTCACTTCCGGGGGATATCGGAGCATGGCGACTCCGCCGCTCACGCAACCAGCACCAACCGTCACACCGCGCGGGCGATCGAAACGCGCCCGCCGGGATATGTGGTTCGCGATCGCGTTGATGTTGCCGACGCT
>JADLGF010000456.1 GCA_020849415.1 Thermomicrobiales bacterium | reverse complement strand
CTGGGGATTAAGTGGTGAACGACGAACGGTACTCGCTACAGGAATTGTCGGACGCGGCCGGGGTATCGCCGCGGACGGTGCGCTATTACATCGCGGAAGGCCTGTTGCCGCCGCCGGAGCCGGCGGGGCACAAGACATCGTACTCAGGCGATCATCTGAACCGTCTGAGGCTGATCGGATTGCTCAAGGAAGCCTACCTGCCGCTCAAGGAAATCCGGACGCGGCTGGCGGGAATCGGTAATGAAGATCTGGCCAGCGCGCTCGCCGAGGCCGAGCGGGCGCGCGTACCAGGCGATGACGAGATGGAAACGTCGGCGGATCGGCCGGCGGCGAACGTGTACAGAACGCGCGTGCCGGCCTCATCGCCCGCACCCTATGAACCAGTCAGGCTACGTGAGGATGCGTTGGCCTACATCGACCGGGTGCTCGACAAGCAACGGCCGGTGCGATCGATTCCGAGACCGCCGGTGCACGCGCCGCGCCAGGATGCCGTTTGGCGACGCCTGCCGATCGGCGCCGGCGGTGAAGCGGAACTGGTAATCGCCGAATCGCTCTACCAGCGACGCCGCGATCGGATCGACGCCCTGCTCGTCTGGGCGGAGAAAATGCTCGAACAGGACTGACCTTTCGCGGCTTCAACCATTGCACCGGGAACCAGGGTCGTGCCGGGTGGCGCTGCCCTCCGGGCGACGCTACGCCCGAAAACCGAACGAAGGGAGTTCATCCATGACCACGAACCAACTCAACGTTGATGCCCATTGGAGCCGGCCGCTGATCAGCGACACGCGCGGCGAAGCCGATCTGCTCATCCGCATCACCGCCCCCGACGCGCCGCCGCGAGGCGACCAGCGCGCACCGCTCGATATCGCCTTCGTAATCGACCGCTCGGGCTCGATGAGCGGCGAGGCGATCCGCGCCGCCAAGGAAGGGGTGCGGGTCGCGATCGACCAGCTCGACCAACGCGATCGCGCCGCCGTGGTGATCTACGACGATCAGGTCGATGTCATCCACCAGCTCCTGCCGGTGAACGCCGCCACGCGCGGCATGATCGCGTCGGCGCTCGGTTTCGTCGATGCGCGGGGCTCGACCAACCTCGGCGAGGGCTGGTTGATCGGGTGCCAGCAGATCGCCGCCGGGCAAGCGACGTGGGAGCCACGACGGATGCGCCGGACGATCCTGCTCACCGATGGCCAGGCGAATGTCGGGATGGTCGATCCGGGGCAGCTGTCGAAGCACGCCGGCAATCTGCGCCAACGCGGCGTGACGACGACCACGCTCGGTTTCGGCGATCACTTCGACGAGCAACTGCTTTCGGCGATGGCCGAAGCGGGCGGCGGGAACTTCGAGTACATCCGCACGCCGGCGCAACTGGCGCCCTTCTTCGCGCGTGAGCTCGGCGAACTGCTCAACGCCACCGCGATCGGGCTGACCCTGCGGGTCACCCTGCCGCCCGGTCTGCGCGGAACCGTGATCAGCCAGTTACCGCACGAACGGCATGACAAAACCTTCGAGATCACGATCGGGGACATTCCGGCCGGCGAGTCGGTCGATGTGCTGCTGAATGTCACGACGCGACGGGGCCGCGCCGGCGAACCGCTGCCGGTGGCGATCACCGCCGGCTGGGTCGATCCCGCTTCGGATCGGGATGCGCAGTGGGCCGGCGCTCCGGCCACCCTGACCCGCGCCGCGGATGCGATGGTCGAAGCCGCCCGACTCGATCCGGAGGTCGCCGAAAAGGCGGCGTTGCAGCGAGCAGCGAACGCGCAACGGGAAGCGCTGCGGCTCGATCGGGAGGGTCGGCACGCCGAATCGCGGGCGCGGATGCAGGTCAGCCACGCCGCCCTCGCATCCGCCCCGCCCACCGATCGGGTCCTGCAGGAGATGGAGCTGATTGCGCCGATGGCGAGCGCACCCGCCGATGCAATGTACGACGAATACGCCCACAAACGCACCGCCTCACGGGTATCGCGCATGGGCCGGGGACGTCGGGATCGGGACGAGAGCCTGGCGGACGAATAGGCGCAGGGGTTCCGGGTTCCGGGTTCCGGGTTCCGGGTTCCGGGTTCCGGGTTCCGGGTTCCGGGTTCCGGGTTCCGGGTTCCGAAAAGTGTGCGACGCAGAGCGCCCAAGGATACATCCATGGGCTAAATCAGACGAAAACCCCTTCGGGGTTGGGGTTTGCGCGACGCGGAGCTCAGTGCCGAAGGCACGTTTGTCTGATCCAGAACAGGGTTTGAACCCTGTGAAATTAACTGCCAAACCCGGCAAGAACCGCACACGTACGCGGAACTGAGTACCCGGAACCCGGAACCTCGTCAGGGCGATGGTATACTCGCATTCGCAATCGATCGATCCAGACGCACCCGAACGGCGGTGCGGGGTCCCTTGATGGAGGCAGGATGAAAAAGCTCATCATCTCCGTGGTGCAGAACGAAGACGCCGATAACGTCGTCGACGCGCTGCTCGAGAACGAGTTTCGAGCCACCCGGCTCGCCTCGACGGGCGGGTTCCTGCGCCGTGGAAACACCACCCTCATGATCGGCGCCGATGAATCGGAAGTCGATCGCGTGCTCGATCTGATCCGGGCCAACGCCCGCTCCGGCGCCGCTCCGGCCGACGATGCGTCCGCGCCGGTCCCGGCCGCCGCCACCGTCTTCGTCATCGACCTCGACGAGTACCAGCGCCTCTAGAAGGGGGTTCCGGGTACCTGGTTCCGGGTTCCGCGTAAACGAAAACCCCCGGCAGCGAGTTGCAGCCGGGGGTTTTGCATCATCTATCGTCGGACCCGGAACGCGGAACCGGGAACCCGGAACCTCGTTACGGTTTGCGGGGTTGTACATCGGCCGGGATTGGGCAGACGTACGGCTTGCCGCCGGTGCTTGCCTTGAACTCGGCTTTCGCCGCTTCCAGCAACGCCGGCTGCTCCCAGAGATCGGTCGCGACAATCGCCAGCACCTTGGCGGCGTGGACCATCCCCTTGTGGCCGATCGAAACGCCGGCCGTGCTGGTATTCGCCCAACTGTGGCCGGGGGTCGCCAGCGGGAAGCAGGTGGTTGTGAACTGCGCCGTCGGCGTGATCCACGATACATCGGCGACATCGGTCGAACCGGGCATCGTCTTGCCACGATCCCGAATCGGATAGACCTGCGCTGGCACGCCTTCGTTGAGCAGGTCGGCCGGCAGCTCCTCCGCCTTGAGAATGCCGAGACGGAGTGAATCGGGGAACGCCGCCGAAATTTCCTTGGCGTAGGCGACCTCCGCTTCCTCGAAATGCAGCGGGCCGAGTTCCTCGAGGATCTCCTGCATCCGGTCGCCGATCACCTGATTCGAGAGCATGTTGTAGGCACCGGCGTTGAAGATTTCCGACACCGTTGTCTCGGTCATCAGCGTGGCGCCCTTGGCGATCTTGCGGACCCGCTCGGTCAGCTCATCGACCATCGATCGCTCCGGGGCCCGCACGAAGTACCAGACCTCAGCCTCATCCGGCACCACGTTCGGCGCACCGCCGCCGTTGGTGATCACGTAGTGGAGCCGCGCGGCATCCGGCACGTGCTCGCGCATGAAGTTGACGCCGACATTCATCAGCTCGACGGCGTCGAGCGCCGAGCGGCCCGTTTCCGGGTTGGCCGCCGCGTGCGCGGTGCGACCCTTGAATTTGAACTTCAGATTGTTCACAGCCAAACTGGAACCCGCCCAGACGGAATTGACCGAACCGGGGTGCCAGGTGAGCGCGGCGTCGAGATCATCGAACGCGCCGGCCCGGGCCATGTAGACCTTGCCCTCGATCGTCTCCTCGGCCGG
>JADLGF010000455.1 GCA_020849415.1 Thermomicrobiales bacterium | reverse complement strand
CGAGGCGGCCGGCCTGACGGCCGGCGGGAGGGCACAAGACCCTCCCCTACACCGGCTTCTGCGTGACTTGGTTCCCATGCCGGTGCACAATGGTGCGGACAGTCCGTTCCAGCCGGAGTTGCCGACGCATGAAGATCTATCTCGCCTCCCCGCTCGGGTTTGCGGAATCGACCCGCCACTACATGGAGCAGCTCGCCGCCGCATTGCGGGAACGGGCCGAGGTGTTGAATCCGTGGGATAACACCGGGCCGGCGAAGCACTACGCCGCCGTGCCGCACCTGCCGGCGCACCTCGCCCGGATCGCCCGCTACCGGGAGATCAATACCGCCATCGGCAAGGCGAACGTCGAGATGATCGACGCCGCCGACACGATCGTGGCGGTGCTCGACGGGGTCGATGTCGATTCCGGCACCGCGTCGGAGATCGGCTACGGCTTCGGGACCGGCAAGCGCATCTACGGACTCCGCACCGATTTCCGCCAGACCGGCGAAAACGAGGGGGCGCTCGTCAATCTCCAGGTGCGCTACTTCATCGATGCCAGCGGCGGAGATGTCGTCTCCACCATCGATGATCTGCTCATCACGCTCTTCGGGAACGACTGAACCGTGCCCGGCGAGTTCCCGCCCCTTCCCAGGGCCGAGCCCCGCTTTGCGCGCCGCGACAACGCGGCGCCGCAGGTCGACCTCTACCCGTTCGGTCGCGAACTGAACGGACGGATCGAGCGCGGGCACTTCATCGCCGATGACCGCTGGGAAGAGGAAATCGCCTACAAGATCGAATTGCTCGAGCGGGACGCATCGCTCCGGCGCGTGATCATCGATGACGATCTGCCGGGACTGGTCGAGGCGTTGTGGCGAGTCGCCGATCTCCTCGCCGCCGATGAACCGACGCTCTGGCGTGCAGTGGAAGGCGGCGTCGAACTACCGCGTCTCGGATTACGGCTGGGAATCACGACCGAAGCGGAAC
This sequence comes from Thermomicrobiales bacterium, assembly GCA_020849415.1. Classification (GTDB taxonomy): domain Bacteria; phylum Chloroflexota; class Chloroflexia; order Thermomicrobiales; family UBA6265; genus JADLGF01. Next base: position 8,298 of record JADLGF010000455.1, on the reverse strand, counting down.
GGTTCGAACCGGTCATCGACGCGAGCAGCGCCACCGAACTCGGTATCCGGGTCGGCGCCTGGCTGGAACGTCAACGCGGGGTCGAGCGCCTGTTCGACGCACTGGCGCTCGCCTGTCAGGAAGACATCGTGATCATGCGCGGCGTGCCGGACGGGATTGACATCGCCGAGGCACTCCACGTTTGCTTCCCGAGCGGCTGGGACCCGCGCGAGAAAGCCGGCACCAACTTCGCCACCATTCACCAGCCGGTCGCGGAGAGCGAAAAGCTGGTCGGCTCGTCCCAAAACCTCATGAAGGCGTTGCTGACCAAGGGACCGTACGTCCGCTTCGGCTGGGGCGTCGGGGCCGATGCCGATCTCGATAATCACCCCGAAACGCCGCGCCGGCGCATGCCGACCGAAGCGCTGGCTGATCCGGACCTGGTCGCCGCCAACGCTTGGACCCGCACCGAACGCCAGACGACCTTTCCGATGCCCGATCTCGGCCGCGGTCTCTTCACGATCCGGGTCTACGTCGATCCGCTGATCGACCGGGTGCGGGAGGAGCCGTACATCGGCGAGCGCCTGATCAAACTGATCGAGTCGGCCACGCCCGCCGTGCGCGAGTACAAGGGGTTCGCTCCCTACGCCGAACCGCTGCTCGCCTGGCTCAACGCCAACTGCTCCACCCCGACCACGCACCAGGGTTGATCGCGGTGGCGGGTCATAGCGACCGTCGCCCGCCCGCTCCCCTGCAACTTCAACTGCTTGCGAATCGCCTCGACATCGCCGGCCAGGCCACGGCGGCGAATATCGACCGCGCCGATGCCGTGCATGCGCAGCGCCGCTGACACATCCTTGATCCGCCACGGCATGGATGCGATCACGCGCAGCGTCCGCGCCCAGGGGGTGAAGACCGGTGCATCGGTTGAGAGAAAAGCGATCTCCGGATCGATCTGCCAGGCGTCGATCGAGCGGGCCAGGTCCTGTACCAGTCCGGCGCGAGTGATGGCCGGATTCGGGTCGAGCAGGAACGCACCAGGCGGCAGAATCGCGACGGCATCACCGGGAATCGCCTCGAAACTGATGCCGTCCGGCAACAGGGTCGCCCGGCGCGGAGCAGTCGCCAACGCCGGCGACCAGAGGGCCGCTTCCTTCAGCGCCCGCCCCTCGGCGATGAACTCGATCTCCCAGCCGGCCGGCACGGAGTCGTGATCGATCCCCGGCGCAGCCTTGGCTCCGACGGCGGCGACGCATTCGGTAAGTCCGAACACCCACGGCATTGGTGGTTCGGTGCGGTGGACCAGCCGGCCCTGTTCGCTCCGCCGCGCCGGATCGATGAAGATGCCATCGAAACCGGTCATATCGATGGCGGTGACATCGGCCTCGATCCCGCTGACGCGATCGGTAACGTCATAGACCGCCGCGTTCGCCAAGGCGCAGGCGAGGTGGAGCGGATCGCGATCAATCGCAACAACGTCGGCGGCACTGGCCAGGCCAATCGAATCGCCGCCGATTCCGCAGCAGAGATCAGCCACCCGCTCAGCCCCGGCGTAACGCCGCGCCCGGTGGCGGGCGATCGCTTCCGTTGACGCCTGCTCGAAACCGGCGCGGGTCAGCCACATCGCGTCGGACCGGCTGAACTTCGCCGCCGCCCGCTCTCGCACGGCGACGAGCGTCATGCCGGCGGCGACCAGTTCGGCAGGGAATTCCGCGCGCAGGCGACTGCCGATCTGCAATTCGCTTCGTCCGGCCGCTCGCTCTTCCGCGATCCTTGTCAGCAACCCCGACCCTTCGGAGGAACGGAGCGCTCGCAATTGTTCGACTGTCTGCATCCTGCCTGCCCGTCACCCTCATTCCACGGGACTAGAATAGTCGCCGGGCGATCCAATGAGGGACTTCGCTCACGGAAGGAACCACCGACGATGGCGCGTCTATTCCTGCTCATCATCTTCGCCTACGCGCTCGTGCTGGCCACGCCCGCATCAGCCCAGGACTCCAGCACTCCCACCCGGGACGGTCAATTCGCCGGCTCGATCAACGATCCGCTCATCGTGCAGGAGCACGAGCGGCTCCACATGGTCATCGGCATTCACAATGACACGCTGGTCAACGGCACGGTTGAGAACCTGCTCGTCGTTATCGACGGCACCGCCACGATCAACGGCGAGGTGACCCAGGAAATCCTGGCGTTCAGCAGTCACATCGTGATCGGACCGAACGGCCGGGCGAACAACATCACCCTGCAAAACAGCACGCTGGAAATCATGCCTGGCGGCGTGGTGCTCGGACAGACCGAGATGGTCGGCAGCTTTTTCCTGCTCGAATGGTGGAGCAGCCCGACCTTCGCGCTCGTCATCTGGGTGCTGACGACCCTCTTCCTGCTCGCTGGCGGGGTGATCTTCACGCTCGCGGCGGGTCAGCAATTCCCGATCTTCGTCTCCGGCGCGAGCCGGCGCATCGGGCGGAACCTGCTGACGGCGCTGACGGTCTGGATCGCGATCCCGATCCTGGCCCTGCTGGTCATGTTCACGATCATCGGCATCCCGCTTGGACTGGTGATGATCGGACTGGTGCTGCCGGGGTTGTGGTGGCTCGGGTACACGCTGATCGGAGCGCGCGTCGGTACGCTGCTGCTGAGGCCCTTTACGCGGGAGTACTCGACCGGCGCGGCCGTGCTCGCCACGATCATCGGCATCCTGCTCCTGCAGTTGACCATTCTGCTGCCCTATGTCGGCGGCATGGTGATCTTCGTTTCGGGAGCGTACGGAGCGGGGGCGCTTGTCTATCACCTGCTCAAGGGGCGGCACGATCGTCCGATCGACCCCGAACTGGCCGCCTTCGGCCCGGAATTCTCCCGCGCCTCCGCCGACCTCCGCCACCGCGACTGACGGTCAACGCCACCACAGCTACCCCGTTGTAGGGTTGCGGACCTTGTGTCCGCCCGTCCAGGTGACAGCAAAATTCACTGAAGAATCCGGCAGAGTTGGTGATGCTGCACGAATTGACCGAGGCGGAACGAGACGGGCGGACACAAGGTCCGCAACCCTACACCGATTGTTTGTTCGTACGAGTCTATTCGGGGAACCAGACGGGGTGCGTCAGGCGCCAGTACCAGTCGGCCACCGATTCCACCGGTTCGACACAGCCGGTTTCGAGCCAGTAGCTGCAGATCGAGATGAACATGCCGGTCGAGGCGCGGGCGCGGATCGCCTGGGGCACCGCGTTCGACGGTTCGTCCGCACACTGCACCGAGAGCGCCTGTAATCCGAGCGCAACCGTTCGTTCCGAGAAGATGCGGTTGAAGGTGGGATCACCGCCCGGACCGATCAGCCGGGCGAAAAGGGCCGGACGCTCGCCGATCTTCAGCAACGCGTGCACCACGGACGGGTGCACCAGATCGGGCCGAAAGCGATCGATCCCGGCCAGCACCGGCGAACAGGCGTCGTAGACCTCGTCAACGAGTTCCCCGATGGTCCGTTCGATCAGTTCGTCTTTATCCCGGTAGTGCTGATAGAAGGTTGCCCGGTTGACGCGGGCGCGACGCGTCACCTCCTGCACCGTGATTTCCGCGCGATCGCCCTGCTCGATCAACTCCATCACCGCGTTCCGGAGCTGCGCTCGCGTTCGCTCGATCCGCCGGTCCACCGCTACCACCACCAGAACCCACTCGATTCACGATGCCGGCGCTTGCTACCGGCGCTATTGACACGCCCGGACCGTAAGCGTACCGTGATATTCGATAAACAACACGTTGTTGTTTTACGGATCCAACCGGTGAGTGTTTTCGGGCGCGTGCCAGCGCCAGGAACCTCGACAGCACCCAATGAAAGGAGCTTCCCCAGATACGGCGTCTCTTCGGCGCAGTCCGCTTGAGCAAAGGATGATGTCGTGACCAAACAACCTCCCGCGTACCCGACCGGCAATCGATCGATCGATCGCCGCCGGCTGTTGCGCGATACCTCTCTCGTTGCCGGCGGCGCGGCGGTCGCCGGTCTCACCCTGCCGGAGCTTACCGGCGCTTCCCCCGGGCTGACCGGCAAGCCGGTCATCACCCTGCACCAGACCGCCTCCCCGGCGGCGCCGGCCGCCTCGCCGGTCGCATCCCCGGTTCCGCCGGCGGCGACACCCGTCGATCTCGATCACTACGAAGCGGTCGCGCTGACCGCCGCCGAGATCGAGACGCTGAAAGCCGCCACCGATCGCATCTTCCCGCCCGATGATCTCGGCCCGAGCGCCACCGAAGCGGGTGTTTTTGTCTACATCGACCGCGCACTGGCCGGCCGTTACGCGACGCTCCTGCCCCTTTACCAGGAGGGACTGGCAGCGCTCGATGGCGCGTCCGAAGGTGGTGAGTTCGCCGCGCTGGCGCCGGAGGCGCAGGACGCGCTGCTGACGCAGATCGAAGCGGGTGAAATCGAGAGCGTGCCGGCGGGCTTCTTCGGATCGCTCCTCTCCTGCACCCGGGAGGGTCTCTTCGCCGATCCGGTTCACGGTGGCAATCAGAACTTCGCCGGCTGGGATTTGATCGGTTACACCGGGATTCGCCTCCTCTGGACGGCGGAAAACCAGGCGCTCGATGTCCTGCCGGAACCGGAACACCGGTCGGTGGCCGAGTATGGAGGAGGATCGTAATGGCGCTCCCGAAGACAGACGCCGTCATCATCGGCCTCGGTGTCGCCGGCGGCACCGCCGCCTACGTGCTGACCCAGGCGGGCCACAACGTCGTCGGCCTCGAAGCGGGGCCGTGGCGCGATAAGGCCGATTTCCTCCGCTACTACGACGAATTGATGGCCTATCCCTTCCACAACCCTTTCGCGGATGAGAAGAACAACCACGAAATCCCGACCTGGCGGCCGAACGCCGAGACCGAGGTCGGACCGCCGCCGGTCGGCGCGATCGTGATGGACAACCACGTCGGCGGCACCCACCACTGGACCGGCCAGAGCTGGCGGTACCGGGTCGACGACTTCAAGATTCGATCGAGCACCGTGGAGCGGTACGGCGAAGAGTCGCTGCCGGCCGGGTCGAACATCCAGGACTGGCCGGTCACCTACGAGGAACTCGAACCCTATTACGAGAAGGTCGAGACGGTCTACGGCGTCGCGGGCGACGGGGGCACGAACCCCTTCGAATCACCGCGCGTCAACGACTATCCGATGCCCGGCCTTCGCCGGAGCGGCCTCGGTGAGTGGGCGTTCGACGGTCTCAGCAAATTCGGCTTCAACCCCTTCACCTCCCCGGCCGGCATCAACAGCGTCGATTACAACGGCCGGCCAGCCTGCTCGTACTGCGGGTATTGCACCGGTCACGGCTGCTGGAACGATGCCAAACTTGGCGCCCACGTCACCGCCATCCCGGCGGCGATGGAAACCGGCTTGCTGGAGGTGCGGCCGAATTCCCGCGTGACCAGCATCACCACCAACGACCAGGGCCAGGCGACCGGCGTCATCTACGTCGATGAAAACGGCGAGGAGCAGGAGCAACCCGCCGGCATGGTGATCGTGGCGACCTACGTCTACGAGAACTACCGGCTGTTGCGGCTCTCCACCTCGAACTTCTTCGCCGATGGCATCGGCAACAACGCCGGCAATCTCGGCAAGTGGTACATGGTCCACTCGTACGGTGGCGGCTACGGCTACTTTCCGGGCACGAATTTCAACGTCTTCTCCGGCACCGGCGCGCAATCGATCGCCTTCGATGATCTCAACGGCGACAACTTCGATCACACCGGGCTCGGCTTCATTCGCGGCGCCATCTGCAATGTCAGCCAGGGCGAATCGACCCCGATTGCGCGCAGCAGCCTGCTACCGCCCGGCCAGGCGGGTTGGGGATCGAGCTACAAGCAGTTCCTGAAAGAGAGTGGCCAGTCGATCATCAGCATCTTCACGCAGCTGGAGGTGCTGCCGTACGACGCCAACTTCATCGATCTCGATCCAACCGCGAAAGACCCGCTCGGCTTGCCGATTCCGCGCCTGACACTGGAGCTGTACGACAACGAGCACGCCGCCAATGCCCACATCAACGCCCGCCTCGAAGAGGCGCTGAAATCGATGGGCGCGGTGCAGACCTGGAGTTGGCCGCCGGCCAATATCCCGATCAACTCGCACGCCTACGGCGGCACGCGCATGGGGGATGATCCGGCGACGTCGGTCACCAACAAGTACGGACAGGTGCACGAATCGCCGAACCTGATCGTGCTCGGCGGCTCGAACTGGCCGAGCACCACCGGCTACAACCCGACCCAATCGATCTACGCGCACTCCTGGTTCGCGGCCGATCACCTGGCCCAGAACTTCAGTACGATCGCCATCTAGCGACCGCTCGAACTCGGGCAGCGAAGCACCGCGTCAGGAATGGCGCGGTGCTTCGTTCTTGTGGCCGATTCGCAATGCTGGCACACTGGATTTCGAACGAGGCGCACGCCGACGACGAGGACGAGTGGATGGCCAGCGATCGAGACGACCTGAACGAATCGAACGAAACACCAGTCAGTGACGCCGGCGGGACGGTCGAAAACACGGCCGGCATCGAACCGGGGCTCGATTCCGACGGCGATTCCCTCGTCGAATCGATCGAGACGACCGCGCAGGCGGACGATGTGACGCTGCGGGAAGCCGGCGATACTCCCGCCACCCCGCCCGATTACGTTTTGCCGGCCGATCGCCCCGGCGCGTCGGCCACCACCGGCACCGGCACCAGCATCGCGGTCAGCTGCACCGCGGTGATGGTAGTGATCCTCCTGATCACCATCCTGATCCTCACCCTGGTCTCATGACGGGGTTCCGGGTATAGCGTTCCGGGTTCCGCGTTGAGATTCCGTAGTCCGCAGTCCATCCCAAACTCACGCGGAACCCGGAACGAGGAACCCGGAACCCCGTGTTGCGTTACACTCCGTTCAGGTTACGGTGCGCCTTGCGCCGAATTCGCCTGAGTTCGCGGAGTCATTCGCGCCGGTTCAGACACCCACGGTCTGGCCGCGTGTCCCGCTGGAGCCACGCGAAAACAACCAACGATTTCACAGACACCGCGCTCGCTCATCGGGTGGTGGCGCCGGCGTGGTGTGAGGGTCTTTCCGAATGCCAGAAAATGAACACGATGCCAAGCCGGGCGACGAATCGACGTCGCCGCAGCCGGATGGCAAACGCCGGCGTCGCCGCCGACGCCACAGTTCCAGCGCGCGTCCAGCGGGCGCCGAACAGCAACAGTCCACACAATCCCCATCACAACCACCGACTCCAGCCGAAACCGCCAGCAGCGACTCCGATGCGCCCGTGGCGCCGCGCAAGCGCCGAAGGCGACGCCGTTCGTCGTCAGCGGCTGCCACGCCGGCGGTAACCACACCGGTCGCCCCGCCGGCCCCGGTCGCTGAGGCGGCCCAGCCGCGTCGCCCCCACCGCGAAGATGACACCGCCACTCGCCAGGATCCGCGCCGGTCGCGCCACGGCGGTCACCAACCGGCCCCGGCGCAACAGGCGGGACGCGCGCCGGCCGGCACGCTGCGGGTGATTCCGCTCGGTGGCGTCGGCGAAGTCGGCAAGAACATGACCGCGGTCGAATACGAGCGCGACCTGATCCTGCTCGACGCCGGTGGCAAATTCCCGGAGGACGATCAGCGCGGCATCGACCTGATCATCCCCGATGTCAGCTACGTCCAGCAGCGGCTCAACAATCTGCGCGCGATCCTGATCACGCACGGCCACGAGGATCACATCGGCGGGTTGCCGTACATCCTGCCGCAGCTCAAGCGCAAAACCCCGATTCCGATCTACGGTTCGGCGCTCGCGCTCGGCTTTATCGAGAACAAGCTCAACGAGCACCGTCTGCTCGATGCGGTCGAGCTCCACGTTGTTTCCGGCGGCGAGAAGATCCGGCTCGGGCAATTGACCGCCGAGTTCATCCACGTCACCCACTCGATCCCCGATACGAACGCGATCGCGGTCACCTCGCCGGTCGGCACGATCGTCGACACGGCCGACTTCAAATTCGACCCGACCCCGGTGATGGGCCTCCCGACCGACGAGCGGGCGCTGCGCCGACTCGGCCAGAAGGGGGTGCTTGCCCTCTTCTCCGATACGGTGAGGATCGAGATCGACGGCAGCACGCCCTCCGAACGGGTCGTGCAGGACAAGATGGATCAGGTTATCCGCGATGCGAAGGGCCAGGTGCTGATCGCCACTTTCGCCTCGAACATCAGCCGGATTCACATGGCGCTGGCCGCCGCCGAGAAGTACGGCCGCAAGGTGGCCGTCGCCGGCCGGAGCATGGAGCAGAACGCCCGCACCGCCCGGCAGCTCGGGTACCTCGCCCCGGCCGAAGG
>JADLGF010000454.1 GCA_020849415.1 Thermomicrobiales bacterium | reverse complement strand
CGAAGAAGGTATCGAGCCTGACGGTTGGCGGAATTGATTACCGCACCGCCTGGGTGACGACGGCCAATCCGGGTGGGCGAGAGATCGAAGGGGCAGGGGCGGGCGCCCTTTTCCAGGTCGATCTGGGGGTTGCCGGCAAGCGCGAATACCTGTCTCGGATCCTGATTTGAGTCACCGGTTCGGGTCGAACGGCGCCTGACCTGAACATTTTCCAGTCGGTTACGAACCGATCGTCTTCGCCCCTGAAATTTTTCGCACTTTACCTCGCTTCGCCACGCCGGCAGAATTAACGGAAGCGCCCGATTCAGGCGACAGTCGCGGCGGGAACTCGGAGAGACTCCCGAACTACGGCCGATTCGACCAGAGTTTGGGGCTGGAGTGACTTGACAGCGTTCCCCCGAACGATGAGCATAATTCATAGTTCCGGGGACACAGGAGCCATAGTACCGTCCGGGCACTACGATGAGCGGGGTACTCTCAACGGGAGCGGATTCTACATGGGAAATACTGAGCGTCATTTGTTTCATAGCACCGGCACGTTTCGCCGTTTGGTCAATCCTCAAACGATCGTCGGATTGATCGTCACGCTCGCCATGATGGTCGCCATCATCCCCGCGGTCGGCACCACCGCTGCCGGTCCGCCGCTTTATCCCGACCTGCGCACACCATCGCCGGCCAACCTCTATTTCGAGAACGGTTGGGACGGCGTCTGGCGACTACGTTTCTCGAACACGGTCAGTAATTACGGCGGCCGGCTTGAAATCACGGTCGATGCGAACAAGCGGATCTATCAAAACGTTTACGACTCGCTCTCGGGCGGCAGTCTTGTCAGCTCGACCCGAGTCGGCTCCGATTTGATCTTTCACCCGACGCACAACCACTTCCACTTCGCGGACTTCGCCAGGTACGAATTGCTGGTCCAGGACAAGCGCGGCGCGTACCGGCGCTCCCCACGTCAGAGCCAGAAAACCACCTTCTGCATCATCGATTTTCAGAAGGTGAATTCTCCGGGACCGTCATCGCCGCAGTACACGAGTTGCGGCGAGAATTTCCAGGGTCTTTCAGCCGGTTGGGGTGACACCTATTACGCCGATCTGCCAGATCAATGGATCGTCCTCGGCTCATCGAGGCTGGCGGATGGGAACTATGCCCTCCGATCGACGGCCGACCCATACAACAAGCTCAGGGAGACCGACGAAACCAACAACGAAGGCGTCACCTATTTCCGGGTTCAGAATGGGCAAATCGTTGCTACCGGCGCACCAGCGTTGTGTCGATCCACGCCCGACTCGGCGCCGGTTGGAACCGTGGTCACCCTGAGTTGCACAGGATTCGGCAACAACGAGCCGGTCGATATCCGTTGGGGTGGTCCAAGCACGAATCCGCTGCAAACGGAGACTTCGGGCCCGACCGGTACCGTCCAGGCACAGGTGACGATCCCCGAGGGCGGCAGCGGCAATCACTACATCATCGCCACGGGCCGCACGAGCAACACCGAGATCGCGGCGATTTTCAACACCGAACCGAGCGCATTCCGCCAGCACTGGAATCGCGTGGTCGGCAGCAAAACCATGATCACCCTGAAGGGCTACAGCCCGGGTGAAAACGTGCGGCTCGTTTTCAACGTCTCGCCCGGTTCGAACGTCGTGCTTGGAACGACGACCGTCGACTCCCTGGGCCGCGGTTCGATGCAGATCACGATCCCGACGTCCCGTCTCGGGCGGCACGATGTCATCGCCACCGGCTTGAGCAGCGGGCTTTCGGCCACCGCGCCGATCAACGTCAATCCCTCGATGCAGGTGGTTCCGGCGGAGGTGTCGGCCGGCGGTCAGGTGGGCATCTCGCTCCGTGGCTATGGCGGACCCGAGAATGTCACCGTTACAGTCAACAACGCGAACGCCGGGACGATTCGAACCAGCAGCACCGGCAGCACGACCGCCAGCTCCTCGAAGATCACAGTGCCGGAATCGCTCGCCGCCGGCACCTACACGCTGACGGCCACCGGACAATCGACCGGCGCATCGGTATCGGCCAGCATCAACGTCACCGGTATCGATCTCGCCGCCGAGCCGACCCAGCCTCCGGCGACCCCGGAACCGGATCCCGCTACGCCAGGTCCGGACGACGTGGAGACTCCGACATCGGATGCATCACCGATCGCACACGCCGGGATCGATCAGGACGTGACCGACGATGACAACGACGGTTTCGCGGACGTGTGGCTCGATGGATCGGGTTCGTACGATCCGGAAGGTGGAGAACCCAGCGTTAGCTGGACACTTCCGGACGACGATGATGAGGACCTCGATCCGCAGGAGATCGGGACGAAACTGGTCGAGAAGGTGTCGCTGCCGGTCGGTGTCTCGATCGTGACGCTGACGGTGACAGATGCCGCCGGCAACACGGCGACCGACGAAGTGAAGGTCACCGTGCTCCCTGCACCCGCACCCGATTCGGCTGACGGCACCCCGACCTCCGACTGAGGCCAACAGCCGACGCGCAATCGAACGAAAAGAACGCGGACCCGCCGACTTCGACGGGTCCGCGTTTTCGCTTTGATCCGGTTCGCTAGGGATGCATGATGAGGCAGAAGGGCTTCGGAGTCGCGTATTTGAGGCCGGTGTAGGTGAGGGCGCCGGATTCGAGGTCGATGTCGTAGAGGGTGATGCTGTCGTTCTTGAAGTTCGGCGCGTAGAGCATCGTGCCGGCCGCGTTGAACGCGAAGTTCCAGGGCACGCCGATCTCGTCCATGGTGTGACCGATCATGGTCAACTCTCCGGTCGCTTCGTCGATGCGAAAGGCGACGAGCGCGTCGCTTTCCGGCGTCAGGGAAATCGGCTGACCCCGGTTCGTGTTGTAGAGGAAGCGGCCGCTTGGATGGAGGCGAATCTCGGCGGTCGTCATCGGGCCGACCGCCTCCGGCTGAATCGTGAGCACGGTTTGTACCTCTGCGCCGATCGCTCCGGTTTCCGGCTCGAACGGGAAGAGGGTGATGGTGGCGTTCAATTCGTTCAGCACGTAGAGTCGCGTTCCGTCCGCGCTGAAGGCGACGTGACGCGGACCGGCGCCGGGGGCCAGGCGCGCTTCGGTGACGGTGCGCAGCCGGCCCGTTTCGGTGTTGAGTTGGAAGACGATCACCCGGTCCGTGCCGAGATCGGCGCCGATCAGGAACCGGCCGTCAGGCGTATAGGTGATGGCGTGCGGGTGCGAGGCGTCCTGACGATGTTCGTTCGGCCCGGAACCGACCCGCTTTTCCT
>JADLGF010000453.1 GCA_020849415.1 Thermomicrobiales bacterium | reverse complement strand
GCGGCGGTACTTCGGATTCTCATTACCTTCGTTTTTCTCTCGGGATTGCTGGCCCCCTTCACGACCTTCGATGTCCGGGCGGACGAGGATACATCCTCCCAACCAACCAGCGGCATCCTGCAGGTGGTGTTGCAGGCCGGCGACACTGGCCAGCGCCTGACGGGCGCTTGTTGGGATGTCTACGACGTCAATGGGGAAAAGCACCCCTACTGTGATTTCGACGCCGACGGCATGACGAGCTTCGAACTCGTCCCCGGCGCGGTGACGGTGCAGCAAACCGGCGGTCCCGCCGGCTATGTCTCCACCGGAGCCGGCCACGGCTCCGTGGTCGCGGGCGAGATTCGCACGCTCACCATCGTCAGCGCGGTCGAGGCGGCGCCGGTGGCGATGACCCTGGCGCAGGAGCAGCCCGCCACCCCCGAGGTGACGACGACCGACGAGACCGGCAGCGGCGCCGAGGGCGATCTCGCCGAGGAAGCCGATCCCACGCCCGAGCCGCCGGCCGAAACTCCGACCCCGGAACCGACCGCGATCCCCGATACCGATGGCGACGGCGTTCTCGATGACGCCGATAATTGCGTTAATGTCGCCAACCCGGATCAGGCCGACGCGGACGAAAACGGCATCGGCGACCTCTGCGACATCGTCGAAACCCCCACCGAAGAACCGACCGTCGAACCAACGGCCACCCCAACCGAGGAACCTGCCACTCCGGAGGCGAGTGATCCGTCGTTCAAGCTGACGGTCAAGGTCATCGACGCCGAAACCGAGAAGGAAACGACCAAGGTCGATCTCAATCGCAACCGCGATGTGTTCTTTGAGTACACCATCGAAAACACCGGCAACGTTCCCCTGACTGATCTCAAGATCGAGAACACGATCGAAGGACTCGGACAGGTCACCTGTGAACCGGACGTCACCACCATCGAGCCGGGCGAAATCCTGGTTTGCGCCGCTCCGTACACAGTGACCCCGGCCGACGGTCACGCGCTCTTCTTCGCGAACGACATCTCCGTTTCGCTCCGCTTCGCGGATGAAGTGCTGGAGCAGGCGGCTACCACCAAGACCGATTCGATGTTCGTGCTCGAGCCTGATGCCGAGAACGGTGGATCAGTGGGCGGAGGTTTTTCGCTCGCGGCGGTCGACCCGAACGCCCCGCCTGAATCGTTCGCCGATGCGGTGGTTTCCTGGAACGTTCCAAATGGCGGGCGAGGGCGCTACGACGACTGCTACGTGTCGGGACTCGCCCCAGGGATTGCGTTCCCGAGTTTCTCCGGCATCCTCGGGGTACCCGATTCCAATGCTGATATCAACGACAATGTGAATTATTCCCGCCTCGATAGCCGAGCTCCGGCTATCGGCAATGGTGGTGAAATCGTCGTTCAATTTATCAACAACAGGCTGGTTGCCGATCCGACCGTAAGCGGCGACCTGATGATTGTCGAACGCGGCACGCTCGCCGAAGAGGCCGATATCTACATCGGCAATTCCGCGAGCGGTCCGTGGATCTACGTCGGTTCGCTCTCGGGCGATACGAATGCTTCCGAGCAGCGCTTCAACATCAATGGGCGTCCCGGCGTCGCGGATTGGTCCGAATGGTCCTACGTGCGCATCGTCGACAATCCGGATCAGGGTCTCGGCAACCAGGGCTGCCGCGTCAATAACGACCCCGCTTCCCCCGACAATGGTCGTACCTTCAATGTCGATGGTCCTGACCTCGATGCGGTCTGGGCGATCTCCAGCGCCAACGCCAGCCTGACCAAGGTCGGCGACAAGGAGTGGGTGTCTGCGGTCGGCGAAATCGTCAACTACACCTTCACCGTCAGGAATGTCGGCAGCGCGCCGCTCGTGTTCCACACGATCACCGATACGATCATTCCGTGGAACCAGATCAGTTGTCCGGCGCCGATGCCGCGCAGCCTCAGCCCCGGGCAGAATATCGTTTGCACCGCTTCCCACACCACGACGGCGGCGGACGTTGCGCGTGGCTACGTGACGAATGTTGCCTACGCCAATCTCAAGACGCTGAGCGGCACCGACGTGCAGACCGAGGAAGACGACTGGACCTACCGGGTCCGGGCCGATATCACGGTCTCAAAAGTCGCGGTTAACACGCCGATCCTTCCGGGTGGCAGCGCGCAGTTCGATATCACGGTCACCAACAAAACCGCCGTTCCGGCGCTCCAGGTGACGCTGGTTGACACGCTGCCGGCGAACGTTTCGGCATGGTCCGAAAACAGCACCGCCTGCAGCATCAGCGGTACCGGTTCGAACCCGCGGGTGCTGAATTGCTCCTGGCCGTCGATTCCGGGCAACGGTTCGGTGACGGTGCGGGTGACCATGACCGCCGCGACCTCCGGATGCAACCCGATCATCAATCAGCTGGCAACGGTCGCGGCGTGGAACGAGCACGCCGATCAACAGGCCGACAATACCGCCGGCCCGGCGACCATCGAAGTCACCTGCCCGATTCAGGATATCCAGGTCACAAAGACCGCTCCAAACACGACGGTCAACCCCGGCTCGTCAATCGTTTACACCGTTTCCGCCAGGAACAATGGACCGAGCGCGATATCGGCGTCCGGCACGTCATCGGGCTCGGAGGAAAGAAAGAATCGATTCCTGATTCGGGACACGCTCCCCACTGGCTACAACTGGACGATCTCGGAAAACAAGAGCAACTTCTCATGCGAGCCGAGTAGCAACGTCGCTGGCGGCACGATTGTTGAGTGCTTCCCGAACAGCAGCAATTTCTCGATCTCGGCGAACGAGACGATCACGATCACAGTCACGAGCACCACGAATGCTTCGACGGATGCGTGTGGCAACTTCCTGAACCGAGTCACGGTCAGCTCCAACGCTGAATCAGCGAATGCGCCGCAAGACAACAAGTCCGCCGAGGCAACGGTCAATGTGCCGTGTCAAGACGTCGGGATCGTCAAATCGGCGACCAACGCCACGATCAACGTCGGCGAACCGATTTCCTACACGATCGCGGCGACCAACAATGGGCCGAGCTCCATCACGACTTCCGGAATCAGTGGAGGCGGCGCGTCGGCCACCCGCGTGGGACGGTTCCTGATCCGAGATACTCCGCCAGCCGGCTACAACTGGACCGTTGAAGTCGTCCAAGCGCCGGCCAACTTCTTTTGCAACGCGTCATCCATCGTTGGGGGCCAACTGCTGGAATGTAATCCAAGCGCCAGCAGCGGCAACGTCTTCACGATCCTGAACGGCGGCACGGTCACCATTCGGTTGACCAGCACCACGCCCGCGACGGCAGCCAGCTGCAACCAGATTTCCAACACCGCGACGGTCAGCTCGAACGTCGAAGCGTCGGTCAACACCAATAACAACAACAGTTCGACCGCCACGGTGAACGTGCGGTGCGCCGATGTCACCGTGAGCAAGACCACCTCCACCCCGACGGTCCAGGTGGGCGGGCAGATCTCCTACCAGATCGTTGCCACTAACAACGGACCTGGCACGATCGTCACCACCGGGCTGACGACCGACGCCCAGTTCAAGGCGCGCTTCCGCGTCTGGGATACCCTCCCGGCCAACTTCACCTGGACCGTTGCCGAAAGTGTTGCCAATTTCGCCTGCAGCCCGACCGGTTCCGGTATCAGCGGCAGCACGCTGGTGGAGTGCTTCCCGCAGAACGCCAATTTCACCCTTGGTGAGGGCGATTCAGTCACCATCACGCTGACCAGCTCCGCCGCCACCATCGCCGCCTGTGGTGCGGTACCGAACATCGCCAATGTCGCCTCGAATGCCGAGCCGACAACCGGCGCCGGCGGGAACAACAACTCGACCGCCACCGCGACGGTGGCCTGCAGCGATGTCACGGTGGTCAAGACCGCCGTCGACGGCGCCGGCGCGTCGGTCGATGAAATGCAGACCGGAACGCCGCTTCGCTTCCGGATCGTCACGACCAATACCAGCACGGTCACCGCGCAGAATGTGGTCACCTCCGATAACCTGCCGAATCTTTCCGGAGTGACCTGGAGCGAAGACAGCGCGAACTGCTCGATCGCCGGCTCCAATCCGCAGGTGCTCACCTGCAATTGGGGCTCGATTCCGCCGACCACGGGGAACACCCGCACCGTGACCATCACCGGCACCTACGCCACCGGCGTGGTCTGCGGCGATGTGACCAATACCGCCACCGTCACCGCCACCAACGAGCCGGGCAGCGCCACCGGCAATAACTCCTCGACCGATACAGTCAAGGTGCTCTGCTCCGATGTCACCATCGTCAAGACCCCGGATGACGGCACCGCGCGTCCGGGCGAAACGATCAGCTTCACCTTCTCGATCACCAATCTCGGTCCCGACCCGGCGACGGGCGTCAGCGTGACCGATACCCTGCCTGGTTCGGTGAGCGAGATCTGGGCGGTCCAGCCCGGCTCGGGCGTGAACTGCCCGGCCACGGCGAGCGGTTCGCTGACCTGCACCCTGACCTCAGCCCTTGCCGTGGGCGCGGGGAACGCGCGCACCGTCACCGTGCACCGGCTTGCCACCACCAGCGAATGCGTCGCGCTCAACAACTCCGCGACAGTCAGCGCGACCAACGAAGCCGCGACCAAGACGGGCAACAACACCGATACCGGCAAGGTGACGGTGCTGTGCACCGATATCTCGATCTCGAAGGTCGGCTCGCCGGCCACGATCAACGTCGGCGCGCCGATCAAATACACGATCACGGTCACCAATACCGGCGCCAACGCGCTGACGATCCCGACCGGCGCCCTGGACGCGGTGCGCGAAGCGCGCCTGCTGGTGCGCGATACCCTGCCCGCGAATTACACCTGGACCGTGAGCGAGAGCGTTGACAACTTCGCCTGCACCCCGGCCAATCCGGTCGCGGGCGGCGTTGAAGTGAAATGCGCTCCGGCGAATAACACCTTCACCCTCGCCGCCGGCGGCTCGTTCACCATCACCATCCAGAGCACCACCAACGTCACGGCGGCCGATTGCGGCAAAACCATCCCGAACACCTCGAGGGTCAGTTCCTCGATGGAACCGTCGACCGGCGCGGGCACGAACAACGAATCGACCGGTAACGTCACGGTGCAATGCACCGACGTGATCGTGGAGAAGGTCACGACGACTCAGATCCTGAGCGTCGGCGGCTCGATTCGCTACGTCATCGAGGTCACGAATCTCGGTCCTGGCCCCGTTTCGAGCCTGACCCTGACCGACAATACGCTGCGGTCCGGATTGACCTGGACCCCGGTGGAGAACCAGACCAACTGGAGCTGCGCCGTTGATGGCTCGAACGACCTGACCTGCACCTTTGCGGGCGGTACGCTCGGGGTGGGCGAGAAGCGCACCGTTACGCTGACCAGTTCCCCCACGACCACGGCCGACTGCGCGACGTTCAACAACACGGCGATTGTGGTTTCCCCGGATGAGTCGGCGGCGGCGGCGAGCAACGGCAACAGTTCCACCGCCACCGTGACCGTGCAATGCGCCGATGTGGTCATCGAAAAGACCGCGCCGGAGGCACCGGTCGAGGTCGGCGCCCCGATCGTCTTCACGATGGTGGTCACGAACGAGGGGCCTGGCTCGATCACGATTCCGGCCACGGCCGATGCGGCCGGGCGACTCGCGCGCCTCGAAGTCCGCGACACCCTGCCGGCCGGGCTGAACTGGACCGTCACCGATGACAAGGAGAACTTCAGCTGCACGCCGGTCAGTCCGGTCACGGGCGGCCTCACGCTCTCCTGCTCCCCGACGAACAATGACTTCAGCTTCGCCTCGGGCCAAACGATCACCATCACGCTGACGAGCACCACCACTACCGTGGCGCAGTGCCCGTCCGTGACCAATACCGGCGCCGTCACCTCCAATGCGGAAACGACGACCATGGCGGCCAATGGCAACAGCTCAACCGCCACCGCGACCGTGGTCTGCACTGATGTCACGGTGCTGAAGACGGCCGTCGACGACGAGGGCGAAGCGGTCGAATCGATCCAGACCGGCACGCCGCTCATCTTCGAGATCGTGACGACCAATTCCGGCTCGTTCGCGGCGCACAATGTCGTCACCCGCGATGTGCTGCCGAACCTCGAGGGCGTGACCTGGACCGTCGATAACCAAACGGACTGCGAGATCAGTGGCGATCCGCTGACGCTCGTCTGCGATTGGGGCTCGATCCCGGCGACCACCGAAAACACCCGCACGGTCACCATCACCGGCACCTACGATACCGGCGATGTCTGCGGCGACGTTGCCAACACCGCCACCGTTACCGCCACCAACGAACCGGGCAGCGCCACCGGCAACAATTCCTCGACCGATACGGTCAAGGTGCTCTGCTCCGATGTCGTGATCGATAAGACGCCGGATGACGGCACGGTCTACCCTGGCGGATTGATCAGCTTCACGCTCACGATCTCCAACCTCGGGCCGGATGCGGCTACGGACGTGGAGGTCGAGGACACGCTACCAGGTGCTGCGACTGCGACCTGGAACGTTACGGCGGGCGACGGCGTTACCTGCCCGGCGACCGCGCAAGGTGTGCTCGTCTGCACATTGGCGAGCGAACTGGCGGTCGGTGAGGAGCATGCGCGCACCATCACCGTGTCGCGCCAGGCGGAGGTGGCTGACTGCGCACTGCCGAACAACTCCGCCACCGTCAGCGCCACCAATGAAGCGGCGGACACTCAGGGCAACAACACCGATACCGGCAAGGTGACCGTGCTCTGCGCGGACGTCATGCTGGAAAAAGACGCCACATCGAGCACCGTGCTGCCGGGCGGGTTGGTTGAATTCACGATCACGGTCACCAACAACGGTCCGGCCTCGGCCACCGACGTAGTGATCGAGGACACCCAGCTGCCGGACGGTGAATGGACGATCGATCCCGGCGCCGGCGTAACCTGTGAGGACGAAACCGCCACCGGCTCGTTCGAATGCACCGTGGACGGCCTGCTGCCGAAGGATGAATCGCGCTCCGTCACGGTTTCCCGCTACGCCGGCGCCACCGAGTGCACAACGCTGACGAACACCGCGGAAGTCACCTCGACGAACGAACCCACCACGCCCGAAGCGGTGGTGCTCAACAACCGTGATTCCGCCAGCGTGGAGGTGCTCTGCACCGAGATCTCGCTGATCAAGTCGCCGGACAACGGCCTGGTATCGCCTGGCACCGTTGATTCGCCGAGCCTCGCCACCTTCACGATCAAGGTCAAGAACAACGGCGAGAACGACGCGGTCGGGGTGGAGGTAGAGGACACGTTGCCGCCGGGCTCGGCGCCGTGGACCGTCACGACCACCAAGGGCACGTGCGATTCGCCGGCCACCGGCAGCTTCGAATGCGAACTCGGCACGCTGGTTCCGGACGAGGAAGTGACGATCACGGTCAAGCGGAACGTGACGGTCGCGGACTGTGGCCTGCTCCCGAACTCGGCGACGGCCACCGCTACCAACGATCCGACCGGCGTCACCGATACCGGCCTGATCACCGTCACCTGCTCGGACGTAACGGTTTCCAAGACGCCGGATAGCGCCGCCGGCCCGCCGGCCGGTCACATCCTGCCGGGCGCGACGGCCAGCTTCACGGTCACGCTCACCAACAACGGCGACTTCGCCGCCGTGGGCGCGAAGATCGAGGATTACGACCTTCCGGATGGTGTCTGGGATGTCACCCCGGGCACGGGCGTCACCTGCCCGGCCGCCACGGCCGAAGGCTCGATCACCTGTACGGTCAACGACCCGGTGCCGGTGAATGGCACGCGCACCGTGACGTTCTCCCGCACGACCACCACGGCCGATTGCGGCCTGCTCGAAAACCACGCTCGTGTGTCGGCCACGAATGAAGATCCGGACGAGCTGACCGATAACACCGAGTCCGGCTCCATCACCGTGATGTGCGGCGAGGTCGGCCTCGAAAAGACGGCCGTCACCGCATCGATCCTGCCGGGCGCCACCGCCGAGTACTGGATCACGGTGAAGAGCTACGGTCCCTTCGCGGCCGAAGACGTGGAAATCACCGACGATCTGCCGGGTGACGGGGAGTGGACGATCGCCACGCAACCTGACGAGGCGGTTTCGTGCCCGGCGACCGCGACCGGTTCGCTCTCCTGCGAGATGACCGCGCCGCTGGCCGTTGACGATGAAATCCGCATCCACGTCAGCAAGGTGGTGACGGTCGAGGATTGCGGCCCGCTGCGCAACGAAGCGACCGTCAAGATTTCGAACGAGCGCACCACCGGTGAGCTGCACAGCAATACCGATGACGCCACGGTGACGGTCCAATGCTCGGACGTGGCGCTCGACAAGACCGCCACCGCCGCGAGCATCTACCCGGGTGACAAGGCGGAATTCACGATCCTCGTCACCAATACCGGCGCCTTCCCCGCGACCGGGGTGGAGATCGAGGACGAGCTGCCGGCCGGTGACTGGACCTTCTCGAGCGAAATCTCGTGGGAGTCCGACACCGCGGAACTCACCTGTGTTTCGGCCGCGAGCAGCGTGCCGGCCGGGAGCGGCGTTGCCTCCGGCACGCTGGTCTGCACCCTGAACGAGACAATGCCGGTCGGCGGCAATATCACCATCACCCTTTCCCGGGAGACGGAAGCCGGCGAATGCCTCGACATCGACAATGAGGCGTCGGTTACCGCCACCAACGAGCAGCCGGATGGCGAAGGCCCGAATTCCGACGAGGCCACGATCGAGTTCCGCTGCACGGACATCGCG
>JADLGF010000452.1 GCA_020849415.1 Thermomicrobiales bacterium | reverse complement strand
CGGTTTCGCAGGGCCGCTCCGCGTCGGATTCTTCCTTCGTCAGAATGACGGAGTTTGGCGGTGGCTATCGAAGGAAATACTACTGACCACCGCAATAGCCGGCCATTCCTCGTACCAAACCATGACGTTATGAGATGTCCGGGTCCGGGGTGGCCGGGTCGGCCGGCGTTTCCGTCGGCTCCGGCGTCGGTGATTCGTCCGGTGGTTCAGTGGCGGTCGGTTCCGGTTCGACGGTCGGCGGTTCGGTTGGAATCGGGGTTGGTTCCTCAGCGGGCGTGACCGGCGGGCTGACGATCTGCACCGCGTTGGTCTGCTGCCGGAACTGCGTACCGTCGCCACGCACCGAGTTGAGCCCCTCGGCCGCCCAGGCGGGCACGACCACCGGCACGTTGGCCGAACCGGTGTTGCTTGTCACCACCTGCGCCAGTTCGATCCACTGTCCGGCCGGGTTCTGCCAGCGAATCCGCACCGTTTCCTGCCGCCCGTAGCCGCGCAGCGAGACATCGACCACCTCATCCCGCACACCGGGGTTCGTATTGACTTTGATCCGCGCCGCCACCTCGAAGGTCGCGGTCGCCTGAACTGTGCCGGCCGCGAAGGTGATCGTCTGGCCCGGTCCGCCGGGGGTGGCCGGCACCCGGAATTGACCGGTTGCCGCCCCGTTACTATCGACCTGCACCGTGCCGATATCGATCGTGCCGCCCGAGAGCCGGGTCCAGGTGATCGAGACCGTGCTGTTCGGCGGGAAATCGGCGATGGCGTAGATGATCCAGTTGTTCACGGTCGTTCGCACCGGCGAGATCGATGCCGAGGGCGGGGTGATCTCACCCTGCACCTGCACGCCGCTGGTTTGCGCGTTCAACGTGGCGCCCTCCGCCCGGACCGCGTGCGAGCCATCAGCCGCGAATTCAGGAACGACCACGCTGACATTGGCGCTGCCGGAATTGCTGGTGGTGACCGAGGCCACCTGCACCCAGGTTCCCGCCGGGGTGCGCCAGCGAATGCGAACCGCCTCCTGACGTCCGAATCCGCGCAGGGAGACATCCACCGTCTCGCCGCGCCGGGCCAGCGCCGGGGTGACCTTGATCCTTGGGGCGACCTCGAACCAGGCGACGGCCGACATGGTATCGGCGGTGAAGATGATCTGGTGACCCGATCCCCCCGGCACGCTCGGCACCGTCAGCGATCCGGCCACGTGACCGGTGTCATCACTCATGAATACGCCCGGGAGTTGATCGATCGTGCCGGTTGGCCGGCGCCACGAGGCGGTGATCTCCGTGTTGGCCGGGAAGCCGGCGAGGAGCAGCGCGACCTTGGCGCCAACGGTCGATCGTGACGGCACCACCGTCGCTTCGCCCCCGTCCGTCGCGGGATCGAACACCTTCACCGTGTAGGTGAAGCTGGTCGCGATCCCGCCGATCATGACGTTGGAAAGGGTGACAGTGTAATGCGTGTCGGACGATGGCCGGGGCCAGGCAGCGGCATCGTGCAGCCCCTCCATGCTCCAGACGATGGTGTTCTCGCCGTAGCCGAGGGCGGTGCGCGATTCGACGAGCACCGGCACCGGCGCCCCGCCGTTCTTCGTGGCGGTCACGGTGGCGCCGGCGAAATTGGCGCCGGGGTAGGAGAACGACCACCGCGGGAACGTGACCTGGTAGGGCACGTAACCGGGTGGCGGCCAGGCGACGAATTCATCGCGCGTGGCGGGACGCGGGGCGCTGTAATTGCCATCCATCACCCAGATGGCGTTGGCGTGCGTGTCCCAGCCGTCGTGAAAACCCTCGACCGCGCCGGCTCCGAAGGTGGTGGTTTGCGGGTAGAGGAGCCAGCGCCGGTGGCCGACATTGGCGTTGTTGTCGCCGGCGTCTTCCATGTAGGCGGTGACGGCATCGGCGACCGGCAGGGTGATGCCGCTCCAGATGCGGTAGTGGAGGTTCGACTTCGCCGCCGCATCGGCCCCTTCGGCGGTGTAGCAGGGCCAGCCCGGCTGCGGGAAGTGGCTGAGTTGCTGCCCCGCGCCCATCATCAGGGCCGCGCGCTGCGCCCGCTCGTTGTAGACACTTGAGAAGCTGATATCCGAGGGCACGCCCGCCATCGCCCGGTAGTAAACGATGCGATCGAGCAACGCTTGCAGGTGCGCTTCGGAAGCGCTGCCGGGGGTACAGGCGGAGAAGCTGCTGGTCCAGTTCACCGGCGGGATCGTCAATGGGTAGTTGGCAAGGAAATAGTCGCGGGATGCCTGCCGGGAACCGGGGTCAATCCCGCCGCCGGCGGCCAAAGCGACCTCGCCCGGCGCGGTCTCGCCGGCGAGCGAAACGATGTCGGCGACTGGCGCGTCACCGATCGATTCGGCGCCGCCATCCTGGGCGATGACGACCGGCGCCCCGATCGGCAGCACGATCGAGCCGAGCAGCAGCGCGCAGAGCGCGAGCGTGATCAGCCGGCGGAATCGATCCGTCGCCCACGTCTGATTCATCGGTGAAAAACTCCCCGGAAGCCCGTCCCTTACCCCTGATGGGAAGCCTAACCTCAATAGATGAATGCCGCTACGAAACGGGCGGTTCCGGGCGTATTCGGGACGATTGGTGGGCTACCGATCGGGGATGATTGAGAAGACGAATTCGTCGCACGGTTCGCCGGCGGTGTCGAGATCGTGATTGCGCAACCGCCCCTCGAGGGTGAATCCAGCCCGTTCCGCCACCGCCGCGCTGCGCCGGTTGGTGACATCGCACCAGAGTTCGACCCGGTTCGCCCGCAGCGTGTCCAGCGCCATTGCGGTCACGGCTTTTACCGCTTCGGTCATGTAGCCGTTGCCGACCGCGCTGGTGCGCTGGAAATAGCCGACCTCGAACACCCGCGCTTCCCAATTGGGCCGGTGCAACCCGAGCGCGCCGAGAAACCGTCCCGATTCCCGCTCGAACATGGCGTAGGTGAGATCCTCGCGCTTCATAAAATCGGCCCGGCGGCGCAGGCAGAGATCGAGCGCGTCCTCAACCGTGGCGTACCGGGCGTGCCAGGTGAACCACGCATCGAGTTCCGCCCGCGATTCAAGGATCGCCTCGATCACCTGCGGCGCATCTTCCGGCCGGTAGGGCCGCAGGGTCAACCGCTCAGTCACAAGCTCATCCGGAACCGGTTCCAACGAGGGATACGAGGCGTGAGGGGGCGAGGCGTGAGGCATGAGGCTTGAGGCATCAGGAGTTTCGAATGGTTTCATCGCTCAGTTCTTCTCCTCACGCCTCACGCCTTATACCTCACGCCTCGGGCCTCAATCCCCTGTCGCCTGCTCCTCGGGAGCGAGGCGGAGGGAGAGGACCTGGCTGACGCCGTCGTCGCGCATTGAGACGCCGTAGAGGGCGTCGGCAATTTCGGTGGTGCCGCGGTTGTGGGTGATCACGATCGCCTGGGTGTCGCGGGCGAGCCGTTTCAGCTCTTCCCGGAAGCGGACGATGTTCGCTTCGTCGAGTGCCGCGTCGACCTCATCGAGCAGGCAGAAGGGGGTCGGGTTCACCTTCAGGATTGCGAAGAGCAGCGCCACCGCCGTCAGCGAACGCTCGCCGCCGGAGAGGAGCGCCAGGCTCTGGAGCCGCTTGCCGGGCGGCTGGGCGACGATATCGATGCCGGTTGTTTCGCCATCCTCGCCGCCAGCCACGACCAGCTGCGCCGATCCACCTCCGAAGAGCTTGGCGAACATTTCGGCAAAGACGATCGAAACCTTGGCGAAGGTGGCGTCGAACCGCTCGCGCATGGTGGCGTGCAATTCGGCGAGCGCGCCGCGCAACGCGGCCGACGCGCCATCGACATCATCGAGTTGCGCCAGCAGGAAGGCGTGCCGGGCGGCTTCCTGCTCGTACTCCTCAACCGCGTTCTCGCCGGCGTAGCCGACCCGGCGCATCCGATCGCGCAGGCGGCTGATCTCTCGCTCCATCGCTTCGCGGGTTTCCGGAATCGCGCCCTCGATCGGACCCGGTTCCTCGCGCAGCACGGTGGCCGGGTCCTCGAGTTCGAGTTCCTCCCGGATGCGCTGTTCGATGGCGCGGAGTTCGCCGTGGGTGCGTTCCAGTTGCAGCGAGTGGGCGCCGGCGTTGCGCTCGGTGCCGAGCACCGCCTCGCGGGCGGCGTCCTGCTCCTTCTCGGCGCGGGTGACGGCCTGTAACGCGGCGGCGACGCCCTGTTCGAGGGGCGGCCGCTCGGCGCGTACCGCCAATTCGGCGGTGGTGAGTTCGG
>JADLGF010000451.1 GCA_020849415.1 Thermomicrobiales bacterium | reverse complement strand
CCTTGCGCGATCCGCGCCAGGTTTCGCCGTTGAATGTGAGTGCATCGCGCGCGTCGACGATCAGCGCCTCGCCTGATTCGATCGTTTCGAGCACATCGTCCGCCGTGGAACGCAATTCCGCTCGCTCACGCTGGGTGAATACAGCTTGCTCCACCGTAGTCGCTTCGGATGTGACTGGTCGTCCCTCGGCCACCCACAGGTTCCAGCCACCATTGAGAATCGCGCTATTGTCGTGTCCGTAGTACTTCAGTGCCCACCAGAGCCGGCCGGAAAAGTGCCCACCGGTGTGATCGACGATCACGACCGCCGTATCGTTGCCGATCCCCCGGGAACTCATCGCCTCGGCGAACGTCGCTGGCGGCGCGAGCTGCGCTGGCACCGGATCGTCCAGGGAAATGATGTCCGTCGTCCAATCGACGTACACCGACCCCGGAATGTGGCTGGCCGCATATTCCTCGGGCGCGCCCGTATAAAGGGCCTGCTCGTGTCCCGGCTCGCCGCCTGCGACCGGGCTCGATTTCACGTACCCGCGAATATCGACGATCGCCAATCCGGCGCCGCCGAGATTGGTTTCGAGCCATTCGCCCGTCACCAACGTACCCGGCAAGACGACGCGGCTGGATTCACTGGCCATGCTGGAAAACCTCACAATTGCGTACAAACGGCGCGGAAACGGGGAGCAGGCGCTCAGGTTGATCTTGACACCAATCCCGCCGCATCGCTATAGTTTCATTCGCCTTCGCGAACAGAAGGCACGCGGAAGTGGCTCAGCGGTAGAGCATCTCCTTGCCAAGGAGAAGGTCGCGGGTTCGAATCCCGTCTTCCGCTCCCTGACGGCTCCGGATCGATCCGGGGCTGTTCGCGTTTAATCGTCCCCGCACAACCCGCGATCCGGGCACCCCCACTACCAGGTCCGCACCCAACGCGGAACGAGTTGGACCATTCGGTCGTTAAGGATGTACCGGGGGATTCCGATCCCCCAACCAGCCGGAAGCCAAACAGTTCGGGAAGATGTCTTCATTGACGGTCCTGGGCATCTCGCCGGACCATTTTTCGAATGCAGGTTGCTCACTCGTGTTCTCAGCCGCGCTCACCCGAAACGTTGTGATACTCGCAAATGACGACACTGACATGATCGAACAGACCGAAACGACCCCCATGATCTCGGAGCGGATCATCGCGTTGGCCTGTCCGGAAGTTCGCACATGGACGCTCGATTGCATCTACTCTGATCCCGCCGCGGCCGTGGAGGCCCTGGCCGGGCTGGTCGATCGCCTCGACGCCGGACCAGATCGCGCCGCCGCGCAATTCGCGTACGGAACCGCCCTGGCCGTCATCGGTGAACTCCGGCGCGCGGAGGACCAGCTCACCTCCGCCCTCGATTTCTACCGCGCCCAGGGCGATGAACTCAGTGCCGCCCACGTGCTCCTGCGAGCGAACCTGGTATGGCACCAGCACGGCGATGCCGAGCGCGCACTCGCCCACCTCGCCACCGTGGTCGAAACAGCCCGAATCCATGGCGACGCATGGCTCGAATCGGCGGCGCTCAGCGATACGGCCCTCGTCCAGCTACGCATCGGCTCGATGGCCGATGGACTCGCCAATCTCTTCGAGAGCCTGGAGATCGCCAACAACGGCACCGATTCCACCCTGCGCGCGGTCATTCGCCTGAACCTGGGCTTCGCCCTCTACGACCTTCACGACTATGACGCCGCGGTCGCCATCGTCCAGGAAGGGCTGGCCGATCCTCCCAGCACACGGGAATTGCCGTTCCTGTTCGATGGTCACTCCCTTCTTGGCGCCTGTCTCGAGCAATTGGGAGAGCACGATCGCGCGCTCGAATGCGTCCGAACCGCGCGACAAATCGCGCTGGAACTCGTCTACCCCTATGGGCACGCAGAGGCGGCGTACGACGAGGGCCGCCTCTTCTACCGGCTCGGACAGCTCGAGGAAGCCCGGGCAGCGTTCCAGCGGTCGATCGAGGGGTACACCACGCTCGATTCTCCGAACCGCGATGCCGGCCTCGTGGTGTCGACCTGGTGGCTGGAGCTGATCGACCAGCGCTTCACCCAGGAAACGCTCGATCGCCTCGTATTCGTCTCCAACACCATGCCGACCGCCGCCTATTCCCGTACCTTCGATCTGCACGATGCCATCGCGCAATCCGCGGAAGCGCTCGGCAACGCCGATCTCGCCATCGTTCACCTCCGCGAGAGCCGCCGGCTCGCCGAGACCTACTGGCGTGAACTCGGCGATCGCCAAACACGCGTTGCGCACCGCCGTTTCCAGCTCGAAACCGCCCAGCAGGCGGCCGAGCAGGAACGGACGCTCCGCCAGCAGCTGGCGGTGGCGCTCGGCGAATCAGAGGAGTTGAATCGCTCGAATCAGGCGCTCCTCAAACAACTGCACGCGCAATCGGCCCGGCTCGAACGCCAGGCAATCGAGGATCCCCTCACCCGGATCGGCAATCGTCGTCACTTCATTCGCCAGGTTCAGATCGAAACGGCCCGCTGCCGCGAAAACGATCATCCGGTCACGATAGCCTTCGCCGATATCGACGATTTCAAGGAAGTCAACGATGCCCATTCGCATCGTGCCGGCGACACCGTGTTGCACGATGTCGCCCGCCTGATGGCGGCGAATATCCGCGAAATCGATACGGTCGCCCGGTACGGCGGCGAGGAGTTCGCCTTCATCCTGCCCGAAGCGAACGAAGCCGTGGCCACCCACCAGCTCGAGCAAGTGCGCTCGGCGGTCGAGCGGAATCCCTGGCAGATCGGCGGGCGCAACCTGCACGTCACCATCAGCATCGGTGTCGTGCGCCTCGATCCTTCGACCTCCATGGACGAGATGGTCACGCGCGCCGATGAACTCCTCTATCTCGCCAAACGCTCCGGCAAGAACCAGATTCAGTTCCGTGATTTCACCACGCCGAACCGCGCCGCCACCGCCTGATCCGGGTCCACCCCAACCGGCCACGTATAATCGCGGTCACCGCGGGTGTGGCGAAACGGCAAACGCTGTGGTCTTAAACACCACTCTGGGAGTACCAGTTACGGGTTCGAATCCCGTCACCCGCACCAACCCCTGACCCACCCCGCACCAAGATCGGAATCAATCGCACGCCAGATCAAGAAACCAGCCTCCGCATCCGGGACAATGCGATGCGGGAGGCAGGTCAGGCATGGTCGATTCAGACAGCGAGGGTTCGCAAGCGGTCGAGTGCACGAGGGCGCACATCGTCGCCCATTTGACCGAGCCGCTCACCGCCAAAGGCGTGGCAGATGCGGCCGGTTATTCACCGTTCCACGCGGCTTTCCTCTTCAAACAGGAAACGGGCCGCTCCCCCCTCGAACACATCCGCCGCGCCACGAACTTCTTCGAGTACTGCGAAGAAGTCGGCTGCGACAGCAACGGCATGGCCACACCGTGGGAGACACTCTGCGCGATCAAGGATGCGCTCTACGAGCCGGTCGGCCTCTGGCTACCTGATTCGATGCGCCCGGTCGGCGCCGGAACCTACGCTCACGGCGTTGAAGTGCCGGTGAACTTCTCAGGAGACATCCCGGACGGCTTCGATGTGATCGATCTCGCACCCGGCGCGATGCTCGTCTTTCAGCGCGAGCCCTATCACGACGAGCACTTTGCAGAGGCTGTCGAATCCTGCATGCGGCAGATAGAAGAGTTCAATCCCGACGTCTACGGATACGACTACGCTCCGGAGCTTGCCCCGCGCATGCAGCTGGCCCCGCAAGGCTGGCGCGGGCACATCGAAATGAGAACGGTCAAAATCAGGGGGTAGACTGAGATCGGCGTAGCTCCTGGCATCGTGACCGTCATGCCCGGCGGGTTCGGCTCCAGGAGGTTCGGTCGCCTTCGATTTGACCACGGGAAACACCAGTGACTTTTCGATTCGATCCGATCGATCTCGATACCTATCCGCGGCGGGAGCATTTCGAGCACTTTCTCGCCATGCAACTCACCTACAGCGCCACCGTGATGATCGACATCACCGAACTCCGCCTCGCACTGAGAGAACGAGGATTGCGCGCCTACCCCGCTCAAATCTGGATGCTGTCCGAAACGGTGCTTCGCGTACCCGAATTCCGCATGAGCGTCGATCCGGAGGGACGGCTCGGGCAATTCGATGCGCTCGACCCCCTCTACACCGTCTTCAACGAAGCCACCAAAACCTTCTCGGGTATCTGGACCCGGCACGTGCGTGACTTCCGCGTGTTTCATGACGCCGTGATTGCCGACATCGAACGCTTCAACACTGGCCGATACAACCCGCAGGGCGAATCCCCGATCAACGTTCTCAATGTCTCCAGCATCCCGTGGGTCGATTTCACCGCCTTCAATTTGAACCTGCCCACGAATTACACGCTGCCAATCTTCACCATCGGTCGCTACGTGGAATCGAACGGCCGGACCGAAATGCCGCTCGCGATTCAGATTCATCACGCCGTCTGCGATGGCTACCATCTGGGCCTTTTCGTCGAGGAGCTTCGGCGGCTGGCCGCCGACTGGCCGCGGTGGTTGCCCGCGCCGTCATCAGTGAGCGGGTAAAGCGATGGCGTTGCTCAATCGAACGGTGGCCCGGAATGGGCAGCATGAGATCGAGATCCTGAAATCGCGTTTCATCTGCACGATCGAGCGGGTTGGCGATGAGGGCGAGGCGCGGGCGGTGCTCGAACGGCTGCGTAAGCAGTATTGGGATGCCAGCCACAATTGCTACGCCTACGTGATCGGCGAAACCGGCATGTCGCAGAAAGCGAGCGACGACGGCGAGCCCTCCGGCACCGCCGGCGTGCCGATGCTGGAAGTGCTGCGCCGGCGCGAACTCACCGATCTGATCGCGGTGGTCACCCGTTACTTCGGCGGCACCAAGCTGGGTGCGGGCGGCCTGATCCGCGCCTACGGCGGCGCGGTCTCGGAAGCACTCGATGCCATCGGGGTCGTCGAACGCCGGCCCCTTTCGATCATCAATGTCAACGCGGATTACGTGGCCGCCGGTCCGCTCGAAAACGCTTTCCGGGCCTCCGAATATGAGATTTCGGAGGTTGGCTACGGCAGCGACGTCGCCTTCACCTTCCACCTCGAACCGGACGATCTCCCCGGGTTCGATCTCTGGTTGGCGGAACGCACCGGCGGACAGGTGCAATCGTCCGTCGTCGGTACGGCGATACGCGAGGTTCCGGCGCCATCACAACCCGAACCGTGAAGCGGGTGTCAGGGCCGAGGGAATCACTCCCCCGGATTTGTGTTTTCGTTTGATTTAGCTGGGTTCGCCTTTAGCCCGGGTTTGGTCGGAACGGCCGGTGGTATTCGGGCCGGCGCTATCGTTGGAGGCTCAACCCCTGCCGGTTCGACCGTGGGATTGGGTCGGGCGATCGCCGGGGCCGATTGCGGCGGCGGCAGTGTTCGGGTCATCAGCCGGCTTCCCACGGTCGATCCAGGTGGCTTCTGGCGGGTCTTACCCGGTTTCGCCGGCTTTTCCGAAACGGACGGCACCGCGATGGCGTGCTTGATCCCCGGCCGTTTCTCACGGGATACGTCCGGTTTCAGGTCATACGGGGTGAGGACAGCCGATCCGCCCTCCATCAATGGTTCGGGATCGCCGAGCCCGCGACCCATGACCAGCGCCTGGGTCGCTTCCAACGGGCGAGGGGGGTTCTGGCCCACCGAGCGGTAGCTGTACCGAATGAAGCCAACCCCCAGGACCACGACCACCAGCGGTGCGAAGAGGTAGACCATCCGGGCGCCGGCCAGCGAACTGAACGCCCCCAGCACCAGTAGCGCGATGATCGTCACTGCCTGCTCCAGCACTTCCTGCATGCCAAAGGTGCGGCCCTGACGATCGAGCGGCACGAACTTGTTGATGAACGCCTGCACAGTGCCGGCCGCCATTGTCGAACCAAGATTGGTCGGGATCACGATCACGCCGGCGGCCAGAATCGCCGTCGAGAGCGACACGCCGAACGGCTCCACGATCCGCAACGGACTGTAGGGCCCGAAGTACCGCGCCACCTCGTGAATCGAGCCGAGCAGAATGGCGCCACTCGCAATTAGCGCGAAGCTGATCGCCGCCACCCACCGCTCACCCATGATCCGGATCAGCGGAGGCGTCAGCAGCGTCCCGGCCAGAAAACCGAGACCGGCCGGCGCGAAGATGAAAATGCTCATCACCGGGTCAGCGTTGAGCACATCGCGTACGTAAACCGGCAGCAGCGCGTTGATCGCTTCGAACAGCGCCACCACGAGCGCCCCGAGCATCACCATCGAGGCCACGCCCGGCATCCCGCCCGCCCAAGTCGCCAGCCGGCGCGGGGTCACGATCGCCTCGCGGAAAAGACTCTCGCGTTGGTTCGATGGCAAGCCGGAATCGGGCGGCAACCGCAACGCCCGGAACGCCGCGATCATTAACACGACGCCAGCGACGTACATCACGGTCCGAATGCCGGAATAGCGAATGATCAGCGGCGCCAAAAAGGTCGAACCGATGGCGGAGCCGATCGCGCCGATCAGGCCGATCAACGCCGACACCGCCACCACCTCGGCCATCGTCGTCACCAGCATGACGGCCGATTTCATCGCCGGTGTGGTGACCTGGGAGATCGCGGAGATCAAAAAGAGCAGGGAGATCAGCGGCAAAACGTCGGTGCCGAACACCGTCGGAAAAATGAAGCAAAGAGTCGCCTGTGTGGCGAGCCCGAGAAAGAGCGCCCAGCGCTTCGGCAGGATATCCGCCAGGGTGCCGCCCTGAAGCGCGAAGAGCAGCGCCGCCAGGTAGCCGCTGGCGCTCACCGCCACGACGGCGATATCGCTGGCGCCCTGCCGCGCCAGGAAAACCATGCCGCCGTAACTCAGCACCGCGATGGCGAGCTTGCTGGACGCCCGCGCCAGCACCAGCTCCTTGACGCCCGGTTTTCCGGCCACGCGAATCTGGGCCCGGATGCCCCGGACCGCTTCCTGTTCACCTGGCTTGTTGGGAATGGCGCTCGCCGTCATACGGTGGGCCTTGCCGGTGCGGTAGCGCTTCGGCGGTGTAATTCTGGTATTCGGTCCGCAGCTCTCTTGAGCCGCTCAGGCCGGTAACGTACAGTCGCAACCGGACGCATGCCTGATCTTACGCCAAGCGTTCAGGGAGAACCGTATGTCTGGCACCACTGATCCACGCAAACGCGGGCTCACGGTCGAGATCGATCCGGCGCGCTGCATCGCCAACGCCAAGTGCACGGTGGCCGCGCCCGGCATCTATGTGCTCGATGAGGAGACCGGCGTCGCCGTGCTCGAACATGAGGACGAAGCGACCCTGGAGCAACTTTTCGCCGGCGCCCGGGCCTGTCCGACCCAGGCGATCACGATCCACCAGCTCGGCCGGCGCGTCTTTCCCCAAATCCTCACCCCGATGTTCGGTGAGAAGGACGAGGCGTAGCGACGCGGTTCGGAGTTCCCGGTTCGGAGTTCGGCGTCCGATTCGAACTCCGAACTCCGAACTCCGAACCAGCTGGTTACATCGGCAAGCCCTTGAGCCCGGCCAAGCCGCGCAACGCGGCGAGCTCGCCGGTGTGGTTCGCCAGGTTCCAGATCAGCATCGCAAGCGCGTTGTAGATCGGCGTCGGGCCGGCGAAGAACTCGATCACCCGGTCGAGTTCCTCGTCGCTGGCATTGGCGATGTATTCCGTCAGCGCCGGCCGGACCGCGTCAGCGTACGCTTTCAGGGACGCCGCGTCCGGCGCCTTCACACTCAACGCCCATTCGAGCGACGACGGACCGCGGTGCACCGGCGCATCCGGCAGCTTCTCGGCCCAGCCCTGGGAGTCGTAAATCGTCGGGCGTCCCTGCAGCATGTGGTTAATGACCAAATCCTCGACCCACGCAACGTGAAGATAAATCGACGCCGGCGTGCCGATCGTCGACCCCTCGTGGTGATGGTGGAGTTGCTCCACCGTCAAATCACCAACCGTGTAGTCGAGCGTGTAGTGTCCGGAATCGAACTGGCCATTCAATACGGTTCGCACGTCAGGCATCGCGGTCGTTTCCTCCTGGTCCGAAGCAGACATCACGATTCACGCGCCACTTCACGCGTAGTCGTCAGCATAGCGCGGGAGTCACTATGAAGTGGTGGAATCACCAATGATCGATCGCAACGCGAACACCCCGGCCGATTGGCCGGGGTGTTCGACGCGAAGACGGGGTTGGTCGACTAGTAGTCCATGCCGCCCATGCCACCGGGCATGGCGGGAGCCGCGGCCGGCTCCGGCTTGTCGGTGATCAGCGCCTCGGTCGTCAGGATCATGCCCGCGATCGAGGAGGCGTTGGCGACCGCCGAGCGGGTCACCTTCACCGGGTCGGTGATGCCGAGTTCGAACATGTCGCCGTACTTCTCGGCGATCACGTCGTAGCCGATGCTGGTGTTGTTGGCTTCCTTCTGGGCGCGGCGAACGGTCTCGATCACCACCGAGCCGTCGAGGCCGGCGTTGGCGGCGATACCGCGCAGCGGCTCCTCGAGCGCGCGGCGAAGGATGTTGACACCGGTCTTGATGTCACCTTCGGCCTCGACCGCATCGAGCGCGGAGATGGCGGTGATGAGCGAAACGCCACCACCCGGAACGATGCCTTCCTCGACCGCCGCGCGGGTGGCGCTGAGCGCATCCTCAACGCGGTGCTTGAGCTCCTTGAGCTCGGTCTCGGTGGCGGCGCCGACCTTGATCACGGCCACGCCGCCGGAGAGCTTGGCCAGCCGCTCCTGCAGCTTCTCGCGATCGAAGTCGCTGGTGGTGGTTTCGATCTGGGCGCGGATCTGATCCGAGCGGCCCTTGATCGCGGCCGGATCACCGAAGCCTTCGACGAAGGTGGTGTTGTCCTTGGCGGCGATGACCTTGCGGGCCTGGCCGAGATCTTCGATCGTGGCGCTATCGAGCTTGCGGCCGATCTCCTCGGAGATCACCTGGCCACCGGTCAGGATGGCGATATCGCGCAGCATTTCCTTGCGGCGATCGCCGAAGCCCGGGGCCTTGATGGCGAGCACGTTGATCGTGCCGCGCAGCTTGTTGAGCACCAGGGTGGCGAGGGCTTCGCCATCGACATCCTCGGCGATGATCACGAGCGGCTTGCGCGCGCCGGCGACCTTCTCGAGCACCGGCAGGATGTCCTGGATCGAGGAGATCTTCTTGTCGGTAACGAGAATGAAGGGATCTTCGAGATCGGCTTCCATCCGCTCCGTGTTGGTCACGAAGTACGGCGAGAGGTAGCCGCGATCGATCTGCATGCCCTCGGTGTACTCGGTCTCGAACTGCAGGCCGCGCGATTCCTCAACGGTGATCACGCCGTCCTTGCCAACCTTGTCCATGACCTCGGCGATCAGGTCGCCGATGAAGGAATCAGCGGCCGAGATCGAGGCGACCTGGGCGATGTCCTTCTTGTCATTGACCGGAACGGCCATTTCCTGCAGGCGAGCGACCAGCGCGTCCGAAGCGATGTCGATGCCCTGCTTGAGGAGCATCGCGTTGGCGCCGGCGGCTACGTTGCGCATGCCTTCGTGCACGATCGCCTGGGCGAGCACGGTGGCGGTGGTGGTGCCGTCACCGGCGATGTCGTTGGTCTTGGTGGCGGCTTCCTTGAGGAGCTGCGCGCCCATGTTCGCGAACGGATCATCGAGTTCGATGTCCTTCGCCACCGTCACACCGTCGTGGGTGACGGTCGGGGCGCCGAACTTCTTGTCGAGCGCCACGTTGCGGCCCTTCGGTCCGAGGGTCGTCTTGACGGTATTGGCGAGGGTATCGACCCCCTCCTTGAGGCTCTTGCGGGCAGCCTCGTTGAACGTAATCAGCTTGGCCATTGATTCCAGCTCCCTGATGTCGAAAATCGACGTGAACGTGATCCGCCGGCGGCGCCGGCGGCAGCGAATCCGGTGACTAGGCGGTCACCACGGCGAGGATGTCCTTCTCGCTGAGGATGAGGAGTTCTTCATCGCCGAGCTTGAACTCGGTGCCGGCGTACTTGGCGAAGATCACGACATCCCCGACTTCGACATCGAGGGTGATGCGATCGCCATCATCATCCTTGCGGCCGGCGCCAACGGCGACAACAGTGCCCTTCTGCGGCTTTTCCTTGGCGGTATCCGGGAGCACAATGCCGCCGGCGCTGACTTCTTCGCGCCCGGTCGGCTTGATCACCACGCGATCGCCCAGTGGCTTCAGATTGATATCGGCCATCCTTGCGTCAACCTCCTTCGCGACGTCTGATACGGTTCGCTGCCGTCGTCGCCCGGCAGCCCGTTTGCCTGTAGCGGAGATAGACTAGCACCCTGATTAGCACTCTTCAAGGGGGAGTGCTAATCGATTTCGGACAAATCCCTGTAGCGTCGTTCGCGACTGCGGTAGGCTGTTCGGTGCAGGGCGATTCCGGTCGTCCGGTGGCCGAATCAGGTACTCGGAGCGCGACACAATGGCAGTTAACGGCACCACGATCGAATCGATGTCAGCGAGCGGCGCGCCCGCCGCGCCAGCATTCGTCTCCTGGGTAGAGGAAATCCCGCCGGCGCGCCGGCGTCACTTGCGCATCTGGCTCTGGATCGGCGCCGCCCTGACCGCGCTGACGCTGGTGGTCGGCGGCATCACTCGCCTGACCGAATCGGGCCTCTCGATTGTCGATTGGGCGCCGATCGTCGGGTCGGTTCCGCCGCTGAATGACGCGGACTGGCAGGAAGCCTTTGCCCGCTACCAGCAGTACCCGGAGTACGTGAAGCTCCGGCCCGAAATGACGCTCTCCGAATTCAAATACATCTACTTCTGGGAATACCTGCACCGGATGATCGGCCGCGTCATCGGCGTGGTCTTCGCCGTGCCCTTCATCTGGTTCTGGGTGCGCGGTTACCTGACCCGGCCGCTCGTGAAGCGGCTGCTGGTGCTCTTCGCACTCGGCGGCCTGCAAGGACTGATGGGCTGGTACATGGTCAGCAGCGGTCTGGTCGACGATCCGGAGGTCAGCCACTACCGGCTGGCGGCGCACCTGATGCTGGCGATCACGATCTTCAGCTGCTGCGTCTGGTTCGCGAACGATCTGCTCGCCCGTCCGCGCGCGCCACTCAAGACCGAATCACGCCGCTACCTGGTGCGTGAACTCACGATCTTCGGCGTGCTGATCTTCACCCAGATCTTCTGGGGGGCACTCGTGGCCGGATTGAACGCCGGCTTCATCCTCAACACCTTCCCGCTGATG
This sequence comes from Thermomicrobiales bacterium, assembly GCA_020849415.1. Lineage (GTDB taxonomy): Bacteria > Chloroflexota > Chloroflexia > Thermomicrobiales > UBA6265 > JADLGF01. The sequence continues at coordinate 1,157 of JADLGF010000451.1, read as the reverse complement.
AACGGGAGCCTGCTACCGCCGAACGGGTGGTCCAAGGAACCCCTGCTGATCAACTTCGTCGAAAACCTGGCCACCGTGCAGTGGGTCCACCGCGTGCTCGGGACGGTGCTGCTGATCGGCGCGATCGCGTTTCTCGTCCGGGTCCGGCGCGATCCCGATCTGGCCCGGTTCCGCATCTGGGCCACCCTCTTCGTCGGATTGATCTGCCTGCAATACGTCGTCGGTGTGACCACGCTGCTGACCCACGTCAAGACCGCCATCGGCGTCACCCACCAGGGCATCGCCCTGATGATCGTCGGCGTCCTCCTCTTCATCGCCCACCAGGTCCGCCACAGCGACCCCGTGGAGGCAATCAAGTCCGCGTAGGGGAGGGTTCTATGCCCTCCCGCGGTCGCCCACAGGCGACCGTCTCCTTCCCCGACAGTCATTTTCCCGGTGGAATCGCGCTGTATCGAACCGGGCAGACCATCGCCTGCGGGCGATCGGGCGCCCACAAGGAGCGCCCCTGCACGGGTTGAGCGACCAGTCAAGTTGAGTTGACCTGCGCTACCAGATGATGACCGGCAGCGACGCGTAACCGCTGGCGGGGAAGACGGCGCGCTCCGCCGCCGCATCCGCATCGAGTTCGATGCGCGTGGTGCGGCTGAGCAGTTCTTCCAGGGTCAGAAGCAGTTCCAGACGGGCCAATGGCGCACCCGGGCAGACGTGGATGCCTGCGCCGTAGAGCAAGTTGTCGTTCGCATTGCGATCGAGTCGGAACTCATCCGGATTCTCGAAGACAGTCTCATCCCGGTTCGCCGACACCCAGTTCAGCGCCACCCGCTCGTTTGCACCGATCGTGCGACCGCCGAGCTCCACCGCCCGCGTGGTCACGCGCCGATTCATCACCAGCGGCCCTTCGATGCGCAGGATCTCGTCGATCGCCGTTGCCAGCACCGACGGATCGCCCCGCAGCTGCGCCTGGATATCCTGATGAACCGCGAGGTAGTGGACCACGATCCCGATCGACGCCGCGATCGTGCCGATCTCACCGGCGGTCCAGTTCCGCAGGATGCTGGCAATTTCGGCGTCGGTCAGCGGTCGACCGTAGACCTCGTCGTGGACGAGAGAGGCCATCACGTCCCGGTCGGACGCGACGTCGGCATGGCGCCATTCGG
>JADLGF010000450.1 GCA_020849415.1 Thermomicrobiales bacterium | reverse complement strand
CCCGCCGGCTCCGGCGGCGGCAACAGGCCTTCCGCGATGTAATAGCGCACCGTCCGCGGCGATACCCCGGCCGCGTCCGACAATTCCTGTAGCGAGTACCGTTCGTCGTTCACCACTTAATCCCCAGAGTCTGATGCATCAGTGAGGGTATCATAACAGTACAACGTGACAGTGTCAAGATATTGGAGTTTTCAGGAGTCCCGGGTCCATCGCGTGACGCCGTTCGGCTGTGGAGTGGCGCGCCACTCCACACCGGATGGAGCCGGGATACGGCGATGTGGCATTCCCTTCTCGGGATCGGGAAACGCGAGTTCGACGAACGCTGCTTCCTCGACAAAGCCAAGCGATTCGGCCAGCGCTCCGGATGCGGTGTTGACCCGATCGCAATCCCAGGTAACCTCCACTCCGAGAGCGGCGGCGCGATCACAACACGCCTGGCAGAGCAGTTTGGCCAGGCCGCGCCGCCGGGCCACTTCCGCGGTCCCGACCCCGAGATTCACTTCCTGCTGGCAGACACCGGCGGTGTAAGCAACGCCCAGCACGCGTCCTGAATGGGAATCGATCGCCGCGTATCCGAAGCAGGATCCCGCGAACCGGTCGTACGAGCCGATCAGGAGTTCAATTTCCTCCGGCACGTCTGTGTCGGCCTGCCGGGCCAGGAGCGGATCGAGGACTCGTACCTCGATGCCTGCCGGAATGCGGGTTCGCCAGGTGCTGGCGTCGCTCTCCCCCAAAACGCCGAGGCGGAAACTGCGGCGATCTTCGCGAAAGAGATCCGGCATCGCCGCGGGCAGGGTTTCGCGCCACGCCGGGGTGAGCGGTACGTATCCGTAGAACCATTCGAGCGGGTTCGCGGCCACCGGCGCATCGTTCATGAACGCAATCAGGTCCGGAGAAGCCTCGCCGGCGAGGAAGTAATCGTAGGTGCGGGCAAGCAGCGCTGATTTGGGGTCGGCCGGATCATCCACGAAAAGCCGGGCGGGACAATCGCCCTCGAACGGCGCGATCCAGTAGGCGCGATCGAAGGTTACCGTTGCCGCCTCGAACAGGGAGCGTCCGGCAGCGTATCCCGCCGGATCGATTTCATACACCGTGCTCATGTGCTCGGCTCCGGAGTTGCGACGGGATCGACAGGCCCAACCAGTTCGGGATGCTCGCTCTCCAGACAACCGGCATCGATCCCGGCATCGGGATCGCCGATGAATCCGGTGATCAGCGTCCGGGCGCACTCGGACCAGCGCGCCGTGGCGTGACCCGCACCCGGCACGAGCAAAAACTGCGCGTTCGGCAGGGCGTTCGCCGCCGCTTCGCCCCACGACGGCGCGGTCGTGCCATCGTAGGATCCGCCGAGCACCAATACCGGGATCGACGCCGTCGGCTGGGTCATATCGAGCGGCGGCGCTCCGGTGTCGAGCGCCCGGCACTGGGCGTAGAGGGTGACCGCGCTCCGCACCGGCACCACGCCGCGCAGGGGTGTCGCTGCTCCGTTCGCTTCCTCGGCCGAGATGTCAGCCAGGGTCACGTCCGATTCATCGTTGCAGAGCACTGCGCTGCGCATCGCCAGGCTCAACGCCAGTCGCGCGTCGGTTGGCTTGAGGAGGGTGGTGAACGAGGTGTTGGTCAGTGAGGTCGAAATCGGCCGCTCGACCGGCGGCGGGAAGTCACCGGAAAGGATCGCCAGCGCCACCGTGGGGTCACCCGCTTCGAGATCGGCGACCGCCCGCGGAATCGCGCGGGCGACATCCGGGTTGCCGGCGAGGACCGCTGTCAGCATCCGCACCACGCCCGAGCCGTCGAAGCCCTCCATCAGTCCCGCCCGGAACCCGGCCTGTTGATCGATCGGCAGCGGCACGGTGTTCAGGGTATCGATCAGCGCCAATGTCCGCGCTTCCAGATCGGGGTAGGCGCTTGCACAAGCGGAATCCCCGGCGCACCAGGCGAAGAGATTGGCGGCCGGTTCGGTTTCGAGCGTGGCGAACGAGGCGAGGCGACGGATGCCGAGCGGCAGGGGCGAATCGAGCACCGCCGCCCGCACCCGCTCCGGTGCGTTGCGCATGATCACCGTCGCCACCCGGCCGCCGTACGAGGTCGCCCAGAGGGTCGCCTGCCCATAGCCAAGCGCGTCGAGCAGCAGCACGCTATCGCGCGCGATCGCCTCGGTGGTGTAGTGGGCGAGATCGTTTCCCCGGGCGGCGTAGGCGTCGCGGCACTCCGCGAACCCGAGCGCCGCCGTCGCCTGTGCGTAGGCGTAGACGTCCGCGACGCTCGCCTCCGCTCCCGGCGGTTCCGGGAAGGGGGTGCCGGACGACGCGGCGCCGGTGGTGGCGCTGCTCTGATACTCGCCGCACTCCAGATAATCCGAATAGCCGGCGCCCCGCTGATCGAAGAGCACGATATCGCGCGATTCACGCGCGCCGGCGCTGATCAGCCGGTTCGTCTCAGCCACGACCAGCGCGCTCGCGCCCGGTCCCCCTTCGAGCCAGAGCACCGGATCGTCAGCGACGTTCGTTCCCGTCGCGAAGAGCCGGGCGAACGTCAGTTCGATCGAGGGACCATCCGCATCGGCGTGGTCGAGCGGCACGGCCACGACTCCGCATTCGTAGGTTTCGCCCTCGCGCTCCGGCGCGGGCAGGGTGAACGGGCAGGTAATCACCCGGAAGTGCGTGTCAGCTTCGGGGGTGGCAACAGTCGCCATCGTCGCTCCGGGCAGCGAAACCAGCAGCAGGATCGTTCCAATCGTGATCCGGAACAGGTGATGACGCACGCTCGTTTCGCTCCCGGCCTGATGGTTCGAACACCCCATGACGCTAGTCGCCCGTGCGATGCCGCGTCAACCACCGACGCGTGATGAACAGTCGCATGGGGTACGATAAGCGGGATTCCAGCGACCTGTTTTGGCGCGGTGAAGGTGAGTACGTTCGCGGAGGTTTGGTCCATGAAACGGCGTCTGATCCGTCTCGCGATCGTTGCGATTGCGCTCACCCTCCTGAGTGCGCCGATCCTCTCACTCGATCATGGTACCGCCCAGGAAAACGCGGATTCCGAGACGTTCGTCCGCCTCTATTTCCTGCGCGACGATGAAATCGGCGTGGCGGTGCGCGAGCGATCGCGCCTGGTGCAGGACACCTCGATCTACTTCGCCACCCTGCTCGAACTGCTGCGTGGCCCGGCCGATGACGAACTCGGCGCCGGCCTGGTCACCACGATCCCGAGCGGCGTTTCGATCCTCAATTCGGTCGTGGTGGTAAACGGCGTGGCCACGGTCGATCTGAGCCGCGAGTTCCAGGCCGGACCGAACGAGGGCCAAACCGCCTCCGCCTCGCTGCTGGCGCGGCGCATGGGGCAGGTCGTTTTCACGCTGACCCAGTTCGAT
>JADLGF010000449.1 GCA_020849415.1 Thermomicrobiales bacterium | reverse complement strand
TGCTTCTCTGAGTTTATCAGGCTTTGCCGCGCAAACGACCGGTTTCGCGCCACGATCGCCACGTTTCGATGATGCCGGGATCGTGCGCAAAGGCCAGGTCGGGCGGATCATCGGGATCGAACCAGCCGACCTCCGTCAGATCATCGCCGGCCGAGGGCTCGCCCCGGAAACCTACGGCGGCGTAGACGGCCAGGACGGTTGCCTCGCCATCGCTCGATCGCAGGTCGAGCAGCACCAGCTCGTCGATCTCGATGCGGGTTTCTTCCCGAATTTCGCGGATGGCGGCCGATTCAACCCGCTCTCCCCGATCGACGAAGCCGGCCGGGAAGCTCCACTTGCCCGGCTCGCGGGTGCCTTCACCACGCAGTCCGAGCAGGATCAAGCCGTCCTGTTCGATCACGACCGCGACCGCCAGCCTCGGGTCGAGGTAGGTTGTCCGGCCGCACCGGGTGCAGACGGGACGCAACCTGCCGTCGCTCGGGCGCATCTCGGTGGCGCCGCCGCAGCGGGGGCAGAAGGGTGTTCCGGCGCTCAAAGCCGGCTAATTCCGGCGGCCGCGTTCACCGCGGGCGGCGCGGATGGCGGTCAATTCCGCCTGGCCACGCTCGGTGAGGGCATCGACCCACCCTTTGCGGTACGGACGCAATGTTTCGACCAATGATTCGGCCACCGCCAGATTCCGGAACCACTTCCGGTCCGACGGCACAACGATCCAGGGCGCATACGACGTGGTGCAGCGCTGGATCGCCTCTTCATACGCGGTCATGTACTTGCTCCAGCTGCGACGCTCGACCCAGTCGGCGGCGGAGAGCTTCCAGGCTTTCTCGACCTCCCGCTCCCGATCGAGCAGCCGTTGCTCCTGCTCCTCCGGGCTGATGTGCAGGTAGAACTTGACGATGATGGTGTCGCTATCGGCCAGCAATCGCTCGAAGTTGTTGATGTGCTCGAACCGCTTGCTCCAGACCGCTTTCGGCGCCAGTTCGTGCACGCGCACGACCAGCACGTCCTCGTAGTGGGAGCGGTTGAAGATCGAGATCATCCCTTTTTCCGGCGTCTGGCTGTGGACGCGCCAGAGGAAATCGTGATCGCGTTCGAGCGGGGTCGGCACCTTGAACGGGGAAATCCGTTGCCCGAGCGGGCTGGTGTGATTGAACACGGCGCGAATCGAACCATCCTTGCCGGCCGTGTCCATTCCCTGGAAGACGACGAGCAGGCTGTGCGTGCCGGCGGCGTAGAGTAACTCCTGCAGTTCGCCAAGCTCGAGCGAAAGCTTCTCGAGTTGCGCCTCGCCATCGGCTTTTTCGAGCCCACCGTTCGCTTTCGGATCGATATCGGACAGGCGAATCTTCTTGCCCGGATGAACGCGCGTTGCGAACGGCATACCTACCCCACTCTACGAGAACAACCACCGGCGTCCTGGCGCCGACGGGTCACCCCACCCGTTCTGGCTATCGATTCTAGCCCGATTCCCTTCCAGGAAAGAATCCAGGTCATTCCTCGACCGGCGCGAGTCGGTGGGCGCTGCCCATGCGCGCCATCACGACGCCGGCGAAGACAAGCAATGCGCCCAGGATCTTCATCACCCCGAACGCCTCATCGAGCACGAGGAACGAGAGGACGCCGGTCAGAACCGGGATCAGATAGAGGAAGAGGGCGGTACGGGCGACACCGCTCCGCTGGATCGCCCATCCCCAGATCGTGTACGCCAGGAGCATCGAGAGCGCTGAGGAGTAGAGAATCGCACCCCAGCCGGTGAACCCGAGCGCACCCCAGTCCTGCCGCGCCATCGGGATCGCCGCGACCGGCGCGATGATGATCAACCCGATCAGGCTCGACCAGGCGGTCACCATCAGCGAACCGTGGCGTTGCACGATCGGCCGGGTCGCCAGTGAGTAGACCGCGAAGCTGATCGCCGCCAGGAAGCTGAGCAGATCGCCCCAGGCAGGGTTCCCCTCTACCATCTTGTCGCTGACGAAGACCGCCACGCCCAGGAGCGACAGCACGAACCCGGCCCATTGCCGGCGCGACATCGCTTCGATCCCGAGCGCGCGGGCGAGCACGCTGGTGAGCAACGGCGCCGAAGAGATCATGACCGCGGTCGAAAAGGCAGTCGTGTATTTCAATCCGGCGGTGAAGAGCGCGTTGTAGAGGGCGTACCCGGTCAGGCCGGTGAGCATGAACCATTTGAGATCATCGCGCGGGATCAGGGGAATCCGGCCTTGGACAATGTAGAGGCCGAAGACGATCACGACCACGAAGAGGAAACGGAGAAAGACGTAGGGCAAGGGCGCGATCGTATCGACCACACCCTTGACGATGATGTTGTTGCCGGCCCAGATGAGAACGGTCAGGAGCATCGCCAGTTCGGCGACATCGACCCGTGCCCCCGATTCGCGTTTTCGCTCCGTCACCCGCGCTTGTCCCCCGCGTCACCCCGCCGACCGGTCCGGTCGGCATCCGGGGGAGCGTAGCACGCAGCGCATCAACGATCAGGCGAATCCGGGCAGCTGCTGCAGCGCCCCTTCGAGGCTCAGCAGCCGTTCCTTCACCCGTGGCGTACCGGCGTAATTGCCGATGCCGCCGCCGGTCGGCACGATCCGGTGACAGGGGACGATCAGCGGCACCGGATTCTTGTTGAGCGCGTTCCCCACCGCCCGCGTGGCGCCGGGCTTGCCGATCGCCTGCGCGATGTCGCGGTAGGTGCGCGTTTCGCCGTAGGGCACGGCCGCGGTGGCATCGAGCACCGCCCGCGAGAAGGGGGTGATGCCGCTCAGATCGACCGGGACGCCGAAGTGATCGCGGACGCCGTTGAAGTAATCGGCCAGTTCCCGCATCACCGGCTGGACCGCCTCATCATCCCGCACCGGCATGAAGCCCCGTTCGAGCAGACGGCCGGCGAACGTGGCGTCGTCATCGATCCAGCCGAAGCCGATTTCACAGACCCCGCTCGGTGATACCGCCACCGCAAGCGGCCCGATTGGTGATTCGACCCGGCTCCAGGCAGCCTTGACGCAGGTGGGCTGCTCCTGGCAGGCCTCGGCGTCGCAGCGATCGAGCAGATCGTCGAGTCGTTCGAAGCAATCGAGTTCGCGCCGGCAGTAGCCGCACTCTTCCGTGTGCGCTACCACCCACTGGCGATCTTCCACCGTCAACTCATCGAGCACGTAGCCGGGCAGCGCCTCCTCGCACAGATCACAGGGTTCGATGGCGGGATCCGCGGCGAGGTCCGCCAGATGAGGTTGCGGCACATCCGTTGCCGTCGTGTCGTTCGATTGGGCAGTGTCCATGGTCATCCCCGCATGCTCTGCTCGCGCCATTTCCGGGCGAGCGCTGTCGTTCCGTTCCACGTCAGCCGCTTGTGACCGCTTGCAGGCGATCGCCAAACCGGGTGCGCACCTTGCGCAGTCCTTCGTGAACGTTGGCCCGGGCGGCTGCTTCGCTGCAGTGGAGTACTTCGGCGATCTCCGCGTACCCGAGTTCGTGGTACTTGCGCAGCGTCAGCGCCACGCGTTGTTTGGCCGGCAGTTCAGCGATGAACGTCTCGACGTCGCGCAACAATGAGCGAGCGTCGAGTTGGGCGGCGTGGTCGTGGGACGGCGCGGCGATCGGCAACTCGTCGTCGAGCGCCTCGATCCGGTTCAACTTCCGCCGACCGCTGAGAAAGGTATTGGTGGCGATCCGGTAGAGCCACGCTCGGTGATTCGCCTCGGCATCGAGACGATCGTAGGCCCGAAAGGCCCTGAGAAAGGTCTCCTGGTAGAGGTCGTCGGCATCCGCGCCGTTGCGGGTTAACCGCAAACTGAACCGGTGGATTTCCGGACCGAAGCACTCGAACATCGTCTCGAACCCGTCGATCATCGTGGTTTGACCGGAGACAGCGTCGGCTCCGGTTGTTGCGAGGTTCGCTCTATCCATACACGCTCACCTTCGAGCGACTGAGGATTCCGCCCGCCCCGGCGGTCCTGATCAGTCTCACCCAATTGTTCTAACGCACACGCAACGGGTTCGTTAGATCGA
>JADLGF010000448.1 GCA_020849415.1 Thermomicrobiales bacterium | reverse complement strand
TGCGAGCGCAGGTTTCGAAGCGCAAAGCGCAATTCGAGATGGGATAACGACACATGAACTTCGACTTGACCAGCGATCAAAAACAGGTCCGTGACATGGTGCGCGAATTCGCGCAGCGCGAGGTCGCCCCCTATATCCAGGAGTGGGACGCCAAGGGTGAATTCCACCGCGAAGTCCTGACCAAGATGGGCGAACTCGGCATCCTCGGCCTGCCGATTCCCGAGGAGTACGGTGGCTCCGGGTTCGATTACATCTCGCTCGCGCTCGCCTGCGAGGAACTCGAATACGTCGACACCTTCCTGCGCGTGATCATGAGCGTCCACGTTGGCCTCAACAGCCTCGCACTGCTCCAGTGGGGCACCGAGGCGCAGAAGCAGCGCTGGCTGACGCCGCAGGCGACCGGCGAGAAGATCGCCACCTTCGGCCTGACCGAGCCGAACGCCGGCTCCGACGCCGGTTCGATCGAAACGACCGCCACGCGCGATGGCGATTCGTACCTGCTCAACGGCGCCAAGATGTGGATTTCGCTGGCGGAGGTCGCCGATCACTTCCTCGTCTTCGCCAGCGTCGATCGCTCGCTTAAGCACAAGGGGCTGACGGCGTTCGTGGTCGAGCGGGGCATGCCCGGCTTCACCACCGGCACCATCAAGGGCAAGCTCGGCGTGCGCGCCGGCAACACCGGCGAACTCGCCTTCGATAACGTACGCGTGCCGCTCGAGAACCGGATCGGCGAAGAGGGCGAGGGCTTCAAGATCGCCATGTCCTGCATCGATCAGGGCCGCTTCACGGTCGGCGCCGGCGCGGTTGGTTTGACCCGCGCCTGCCTCGATGCCTCGGTCCGTTACGCCCACGAGCGCGAGACCTTCGGCGTCGAAATCGGCCGGCACCAGCTGGTGCAGCAGATGATCGCGAAGATGGCGCTTGGCTACGAGACGAGCTGGTTGCTGACCGCCAAGGCCGCCGAACTGAAGAACCGGGGTGTCCGCAACACGCGTGAGACCTCGCTGATGAAGTGGCACGCTTGCGATGTCGCCCTGCAATCCGCCGATGACGCCATCCAGATTCACGGCGCCTACGGCTTCTCGAACGAGTACCCGGTCGAGCGTTTCTGGCGGAATTCCCGCGGCGCCGTGATCTACGAAGGCACCCGCGAGATCCACACGATCCTGCAGGCCGAGTACGCGCTTGGCTACCGGAACGACAAGCCACTCAGCCACCCGCAGCCGCCGGCGGTCGGGTACGAAAACCCCGAACTCGCCCTGACTCTTTAAGTGCGCCACTGACCGTGTAGGGGAGGGTCTTGTGCCCTCCCGCCGGCCATCTGGCCGGCCACTCGGTTCGCAACTATGTGTTTCCAAAACGAAAACGGGCCGTCGCGTGAGGCGTTCGTCGCCTGCGGGCGACCGGGAGGGCACAAGACCCCCCCTACAAAGGACTTCGGCGGCAACAGGAGCAGGCATGTCCCGCAGTGTCATTCTCAGCGGAGCGCGGACTCCGTTCGGCAAGCTCGGTGGTGAGCTGGCGAGCAAATCAGCGGTCGAACTCGGCACCGTGGCCGCCACGGCGGCGATCGAACGGGCCGGCCTGACCCCTGACCGGATCGAGCACACGGTGTTTGGCCAGGTGCTGCAGGGCGGGGCCGGCCAGAATCCGGCCCGGCAGGTGATGTTCGCCGCCGGCGTGCCGAAAACCTCGACCGCCGAGACCGTCAACCGCGTCTGCGGTTCCGGGATGCGCGCGATCACGCTGGCCGACCAATTGATTCGCCTCGATGAGCACCAGGTAATCCTGGCGGGCGGCATGGAGAGCATGTCGAACGCCCCCTACCTGCTCCGCAAGGCGCGAGCCGGCTACCGAATGGGAGATGGCGTCCTCGAAGACATGCTGATGAGCGATGGCCTGATGTGCGCGGTCGATCACGTGCACATGGGCATCCACGGCGGCACGGTCGCGGCTGAGGAAAGCCTCTCCCGAGAGGCGCAGGACGCGTTCGCGCTTCGATCGCACGAACGGGCGGTCGCCGCGATCGACAGCGGCCGGTTTGCGGATGAGATCGTGCCGGTCGAGATCATCGAACGTCGCTCCACGAAATCGGTCTCGGTTGATGAATCGCCCCGGCGCGACACCACCGCCGAAGCGTTGGCGAAACTGAAGCCGGCTTTCGCGGCCGATCAGACGGTCACCGCCGGCAATGCGCCCGGCGTCAACGACGGTGCGGCGGCAGTGATTGTCGCTTCGGAAGCACACGCGACCGCCGATGGACTGAATCCGCTGGCGACGATCCTGGCGAACGCCTGCGCGGGCTGGGGTCCGGCCTATCTTGCCTACACCCCGGCGATGGCCTCCGAACTCGCCCTGAAAAAGGCCGGACTTACGGTGGCGGACGTCGATCTCTGGGAAATCAACGAAGCCTTTGCGAGCGTGCCGCTGATCTCGGCGGCTCGCCTCGGCATCGATCTCGACAAGCTCAATGTCAATGGTGGTGCGGTGGCGTTGGGTCACCCGATCGGCGCCAGCGGTGCCCGGATCGTGATCACCCTGATCAACGAATTGCGGCGCCGGGGCGGCGGTATCGGCGTCGCTGCGATCTGCTCCGGCGGTGGGCAGGGCGATGCGATCGTCCTTCAGGTGGAAGGCTGATCGATGCCGGGCATTGAAACCACCAACCGGACCGGCGTCTACGCCTTCGAAGGGATGACGCCGAGGATCGCGGACGATGTCTTCATTGCGCCCGGTGCGGTCGTAATCGGCAACGTTGAGATCGGACCCGGATCGAGCGTCTGGTTCAACGCGGTGATCCGCGGTGACTGCAATTCGATTCGCATCGGCGCCCGCAGCAACGTTCAGGACGGCGCGGTGATTCACGTCGATCCCGACGCGC
>JADLGF010000447.1 GCA_020849415.1 Thermomicrobiales bacterium | reverse complement strand
CGCAGACCCCAGAGCGACACGTGATCGGGCACATCGGGCCAGCCGACCGCACCGAAATAAATGGCGTCGGCCCGCCGGAGTTGATCGAGCGCGTCGTCCGCGATCATCTTGCCGGTGGCGTACCAGTAATCGCGACCCCACGGGTACTCGGTGTAGTTGAAAGCGATTAGCCCGTTCGATTGCCGGGCGATCGCATCGAGCACGGCCAGCCCCTGCGGCACCACTTCCTGCCCGATGCCATCCCCCGGAATGACGGCGATGTTGAACTGACGGCGAGCGGCGGTGGTCAAGAGCGGCTCCTTCGGCGCGAAAACGAGCAACCGCGCCAGTCTAGCCGGTCAGGAAACGATTGTCTGACCGGCGTTTCAGCCAATTGCACGATTTTCCGCGTCACACCATGTACCCCGGATCGTTGCACGGCGCACGCAGGGTGTACGCTCATCGGGTAACTGATCGAGCTTTCAGAAGGTGTGGGCCGTATGTCGCACAATCGCACGCTTTCAGACGATATCTACCTGCTGGCCGGGATTCTTGGCGACGTCATCAAGGCCCAGGCCGGGTACGAGGCGTTCGCGCTCGAAGAGGAAGTACGCGCGCTCGGCAAGGGCTACCGAAGCGGTGACGACGAATCGGGCGACACCCTGCAGGAACTGGTCGCGAGCTCATCGCTCGAAGACGCAGGGATGCTGATCCGCGCCTTCACCAATTACTTCCAGCTGATCAACCTGGCTGAGGACAATGAGCGGATTCGCCGCTTGCGGCGCCGCGAACTCGATCACCCCGATCTGCCGCAGCGCGGTTCGATCAACGAAGCGATCGGCATGCTCAAGGCCGACGGCTTGACTGCCAATGAGCTCCGGGAATTGCTCGATTCCTCCTGGATCCGGCTGGTGTTGACCGCCCACCCGACCGAGGCTCGCCGCCGGACCGTGATCGACAAGCTCGCCCGTGTCTTCTCGATCATCCGCGAGATGGACGAACGCGAGGCCTATCCCTCCGATCTGGCGCGCACCGATACCCGCCTGCGCGCCACGATCGCCGAGCTCTGGAGCAGCAACGAAGTCCGCGCGGTCAAGCCGACGGTGCTCGATGAGGTCCGGGGCGGCCTGATTTACTTCCGCTCGACGCTGCTCGATGTCGTGCCGGCGATCTACCGCGACTTCGAAGACGCCGTCGCGATTCACTATCCGGACGAGGAGATCGCGATTCCGTCGCTCCTCACCTTCGGTTCGTGGATCGGCGGCGATCGGGATGGCAATCCGAACGTCACCCCGGCGGTGACGAAGGAAACGCTCTCGATCATGCAGGAGATGGCGGTTCGCCACCTTGATGAAAAGCTGAGCGATCTGGCCGGCCGCATTTCGGTCTCGTCGCTCGTCACCGGCGAGCAGCCGCTCCCGGAACTGCTCGAATTGATCCACAACTACCGCCAGCTCTTCCCGGAACTCGGGCAGGAACTGGCGCGGCTGAACGCGGACGAACCGTACCGGCAGGCGATCGGCCTGATGCGCGAGCGGGTCCGCTTCGTGCGGGGCGAACACCCGGAGGGGTACGGCGATTCGAGCGAACTCGCCGCCGATCTGCGGCTGGTCCAGCGGGCGCTGCGCTTGAATCACCACCAGATGATCGTCGGCGCCGAGCTGCACGATGCCATCCGCACCGCTGAGGTCTTCGGGTTCCACCTCGCCCGGCTCGATATCCGCGATCATTCCGGCCGGCACGAGCGCGCGATCGGCGAAGTGCTGGCGGCGACCGGCGTCGAGGCTGATTACGCCGCGCTCGACGAGGCCGCCCGCATCGACCTGCTCAGCCGGGAGATCGCCGATCCGCGCCCGCTGATTCCGTCACGCCGCGATCAGTTCTCGGCGGTCGGCGCGGAGGTGCTGGAGACGTACGAAACGGTGCGCTGGCTGCTCGATCGCTCCCACCGGGGCGCCATCGAGAGCTACGTCATCTCGAACGCGGAATCGCCCTCCGATGTCCTCGAAGTCCTCCTCCTGATGAAGGAAACGGGCTTGGCGGGGGTCGGCGGCAACGACGCCGTACTCCGGATCGCGCCGCTTTTCGAAGCGGGCGATACGCTCGCCTCGTCCGCCGACACGATGAAAACCCTGCTCGATCTGCCGGTCTACCAGAACGCGTTGCAGTCGTTCGGGCGCGGGCAGGAGATCATGATCGGCTATTCCGACTCGAACAAGGATGTCGGGTACCTTGGCTCGGGCTGGGCGTTGTACGACGCGCAATCACGCCTGGCCGAACTCTTCCGATCGCGCCAGATTCCGCTCACCTTCTTCCACGGCCGGGGCGGCTCGATCGGCCGGGGTGGCGGTCCGACCAACGTCGCGATCCTCTCCCAGCCGCCACACAGCGTCGATGGCCGGATCAAGCTGACCGAGCAGGGAGAAGTCCTCTCGGCCAAGTATTCGACCCCCGAGATCGCGCACCGCGAACTGGAACTCGTCGCCGGCGCCACGCTGGTGAGCACGGTCGGATTGCTCGAACAGCCGGCGCCGGAGCGCCTCGCGGAGTTCGAAGCGGCGATGCACGAGATCGCGGGCTGGTCGACGGCCAAGTACCGCAATCTCGTCTACGGCGATCCCGATTTCGTCACCTTCTTCCAGCAGATCACGCCGATCACGGAGATCGCGGAACTCCAGCTTGGCTCACGCCCGGCGCGGCGAACCTCCGGCTCGACCAGGATCGAGGATCTCCGCGCGATTCCGTGGGTTTTCTCGTGGACGCAGATCCGGGTGATCCTGCCCGGCTGGTACGGCATCGGCTCCGGCCTCGGTGAGGCGGAAAAGCACTACGGGCTCGATTTTCTGATCGAGATGGAGCAGACCTGGCCCTTCTTCAAGGGGCTGCTGAGCAACGCCGAGATGGCGATGGCCAAGGCCGATCTCCGTATCGCCGAGCGCTACATCGAACTCGTCACCGATCCGGTTGTGCGCGGCCGCATCTGGGGCCAGATCACGACCGAGTTCGACCGATCGGTCGATCTCATCTGTCGCGTGAAGGGCCAGAAGCACCTGCTCGACGCCGATCAGGTGCTGCAACGCTCGATCGCACGCCGCAATCCGTACGTCGATCCGCTCTCATTCGTGCAGATCGAAATGATGCGCCAGCTCCGCCAGGGCGGCGACAAGGATCGGCTGCTACGCCCGGCGTTGCTGGCGATCAACGGCATCGCGAACGGGATGAAGAACACGGGCTGACGGGGTTCCGAGTTCCTGGTTCCGCGTACGGATCGCGGGTTTGACGCGGAACGCGGAACCAGGAACCCGGAACTAATCGGCTCCGCCGATCGCATACATGAAGCCGTCGCGGCTGCCGAGGTAGAGCATGCCGTTGGCGACCGCCGGGCTGGCGTCGATGACATCGGTCATGCTGAAGCGCCACTGACCGGCGCCGGTTTCGAGATCGATCGCGTAAAGATTGAGCCCGCCGGCGATGTAGACCGTCTCACCGACCACTACCGGGGAACTGCTGAAGACGGCGCCGGTCGGGAAGAGCCAGCGCGGCGTACCGTCCTCCAGCGAGAGGGCGTGCAGGCCGCCATCCTCGCCGCCGATCAGCACCGTGCCCTGGCTGATCGCCACGGAGGCGCGGCCGGAGACGTTGTACTCCCAGATCGTCTTGCCGTTTTCGGTTTGCAGCGCGTACACCGGACCGCCCCGCGTGGCGATGATGACGCGATCATCGGCCACCGCCGCTGAGGCGACCACGCTCCCTTCGAGGGTCGCGCGCCAGATGTAGAAGCCCGAATCGAGCGCGATCGCGTGGATCATGCCGTCGTCGGTGCCGACGAAGGCGATGCCGTTCGAGACGGCGGGTGAGCCGAAGACGATCGAACCGGTGTCGTACCGCCACTCCTGAGCGCCGGTGGCGGCATCGATGGCGTAGATGCGCCCGTCCTGACTGGCAACGATGACCAGTGTGCCGGCGACGGTCGGGGACGAGCCGGCGGCGTACTGGATCGGCAGTTTCCAGATTTCCTCGCCGGTCTGCGCGTCGAGCCCGAAGAGCGCGTAACCGCCGGAGACAATGACCAGATCGCCCGCCAGTGCGGGCGATGAACCGAGGATGTAGTCGCCCAGATGCACCTGCCAGCGCAATTCGCCGGAGGCGGCATCGACCGCGTAGATATCGCCGCGCCGGCCGGTGAAAAAGATCAGCCCGTCGCGCGCGGCGGCGCTGCTGACGATTTCACCGCCGGCGTCGAAGCGCCAGGCGAGGGCCGGTTGACCGGCTGGCCCCGGACCAGCCAGTTCGCCGGTGTGCGCCGGATTGCCGCGAAACATGGCGGTTTCGCCGGCGATCAGGGCGCCGGCGTTCTCGCCGGCCTGCTCCGTTTGCACGGTGATCGACGAGGTTTCGATGTTCGAAGTATCGAGCGGCGCGGCCGGGGCGCTGATCATTCGGAAGGTGACCATGCCCAGCACGGCCAGCGCCGCCGCGTTCGTCAGCAAGCCGGCCCGTGAGAGGGTGCGGACACTGCCGCGCATGCGGAAAAAGCCGGAGGCGATGATCAGCACCCCGGCGAGGTAGGTGCCGATCACCAGTGGCCGGCCGGGGTCCATGAAGAAGGGGATCGAGGCGAGCATCGCGCCGATCCAGACCAGCCCCGATCCGCTCGCGCCCTCATCGTGCGCGCGACGCCAGCGGCTTGCTTCCTGCAGGTATTTCGGGATTTCCCAGTAATGCTCGATCGAGCCGTAGAGCGATTGCGCCTTCACATCGGCCATCGACGCGCCGCAATTGACGCAGAAGAGGGTCTCCGGCGGGTGGTGCTGTTCGCACTCGGGGCACTGTTTGAACGTGGCCATCGCTTTGCCGCCTGATCCGGCGCCGTTGCCGGGGTGAAGGATGCTTACGGCTCGAGATGCTGGCAGCGTAGCACGCCGGTGGACGGAACGATGGTAGTTTCCGCGATCAGCGCTTGCGCGCGACGCAGATCGTCCAGGGGAGCGAGCCACCCAGCCAGACGATCTCGAGTTCCTTGCCGATGAAGGCCTCGAACGCCTTGCGGGTCCAGAGGTTGCGGTGATCAGGATCGCTGCCGCGTGGCCGCTGGTCGTGGTTCTTGCCACGGGCGGCGTTCATGGTCGAGAACCAGGGTTCGTGCGGCACGCT
>JADLGF010000446.1 GCA_020849415.1 Thermomicrobiales bacterium | reverse complement strand
GGAGCGCCCAAGGATCAATCCATCGGCTAAATCAGCCGAAAGTGCCTTCGGCACTACGTTGCGCGGTGCTCAACGCCAACCCCGACAGGGGTCTTCGTCTAATCTAGAACAGGGTTTTGAATCCTGTGAAACAAACCGCCAACCCGTCCAAGCTTCGCTCGACCCACGCGGAACCCGGAACCAGGTACGCGGAACCCGCGTTTAGACCGAAACCTTTACCTTCACCGGGGTCAGGTAGTGGCTGTATTCGGGCAACTGGCCGCGGACCATCTTGAAGAAGCGGTCCGAAATCTGGGCCGTGAGCGGACCCGGCACGTCGCCGACCTTGCGGCCGTCGATCGAGGCGATCGGCGCGACCTGCACGCCGGTGCCGCAGAGGAAGGCTTCGTCGGCGATGTAGAGCTCCGAGCGGTCGATTTCCCGGGTTTCGATCTTGAGGCCGAGATCGACGGCGAGTTCGTACATCGTGCGGCGGGTGATCCCCTCCAGAATGTCGCTGGTGATCGGGGCGGTGATCAGCGTGCCATCGCGCACGATAAAGAGGTTGCAGGAACTTCCCTCGGCCACCTTGCCGCTGGTGTTGAGGATGATCGCATCATCGGCCCCCTGCTCTTCCGCCTCGTCTTTGGCGAAGGAGGAATTGACGTAGGCGCCCGTGATCTTGCCACGGCTCGGGATCACGTTGTCCGGCACCCGCAACCAGGTGGAAACGATCACCTTGACCCCGGTGGTCGGCAGGTAGTCACCCAACGGCAGCATGTAGACGCCGAGCTCATCACCGATGCCGCGCAGGCGGGGCGTGAGTTGCACCGCCGGCTTGTAGAAGAAGGGGCGGATGTAGGTGTCGTTGCTCGGGGCATTCTTCTCAAGCAGGTCGACGATGATCTGCGCCAGCGAATCGGGTGTCAGATCGATCTCGGAGCGGAGCAGCCGGGCCGAATTGAGCAGCCGTTTGGCGTGATCCTTCAGCCGGAAGATGTTGAGCGTTTCGCCATCGGCCGAGAGGTAGGCGCGAATGCCGGCGAACGCGCCGGTGCCGTACTGGAGGCTGTGGGTGCCGATGCTGACGTTCGCATCCTTGAACGGAACGATCTCGCCCTCGAAGTAGGCCCATTCCAGCATCTTCGACTGTTCCCGGTAATTGCGCGCCATCGTTCTTTTCCCCTCGTTTCTGAGATTCCGCGTGTCAGCGTGTTGCGAAACGCTCCGGCGCCGCCATTATGGCACGCCATTCGCGCCAGGTTTTACCCGGAGGTGTGGAAGACGCGGAACTCCTCCGCCGCCCCAAGATTCGGCTCGATCCGTCGTCCGATATCGGCCGCCCAATTGCGGAGCCCCTCGAGATCGGCGGTGCCCTCGATCTGGCTGGCGTGCTGCTTCAGCGCCTCGATCTTGAGCTCGAGTGTTTCGGTGATGTCTTCCCAGTGATCGCCGGCCAGCGGCCCCATTACCCAGATCTCGCGAATCTTGACCGGCTCCAGACCCTCGGCGAGCAGTTCCGGAAAGCTCATCCGACTCCCGGCCGAGGGAAATGCGGCGGCGATGACCGCTTCCCCGGCGTTGCGGTGATCGGGGTGATTGATGTAGTCCGCCTCCCGCCACCAGAGGGACGGATCCTGGCAGAGGACGACATCGGGCTTGATCGTGCGCATCACCCGAACGATCTCGCGCTGCAAATCGCGATCGCGTCCGTTCAGGGTGTTGTCCTCGCGCCCCATGAAGATGACGTCCTTCACCCCCAGAACGGCGGCGGCGTTGCGCTGCTCCTCGCGTCGAATCGCGGCCAGGCGATACCCGGCCATGTCGGGATTGTCGGTCCCCTTGTCGCCGTGAGTGATCTGCACGTAGGTGACCTCGTGGCCGGCGCGGGTCCATTTCGCCACGGTGCCGGCGCAAAGCCATTCGGCGTCATCCGGGTGGGCATAAAAAACCGCGATCCGCCGGGGAGTTGGCTGATCGACGATCGATTCGGTCTCATTCATCTGGTCCGGAAATCTCCTTGACGCGGCGTCTGGCGCCCGGCCGGCGCTCACTCGATCCCGCCATTTTCAACGATGCATCCGGCGCGCTCAAGGTTGCTCCCCCTTCGAACGCGCATAGACTGGAAGCAGCAATCCGCTTCGGTGCAGAAAGGACCGCCATGGCCATCCCGGTCGGACTCCAGCTCTACTCGGTGCGACAGTCGCTCAAGAGCGACCCATGGGGCACGCTCGAAGCGATTGCCGGGGTGGGATTCACCCACCTCGAAGCCGCCAATCACAACGCCCGCAATGATCCAGGCGTGGGGTTCGGGGTCGGCGCGCGTGAGTTGCGGGAGAAGCTCGCCACGCTGGGTCTGTCGATCGTCGGGTGTCACATCAATCCGCTGCATCTCGACATCATGCCCGGCGTGCTCGATTACCAGGCGGAGCTCGGCAACACCCGCATCGGCTGCGACATCGAGTTCTTTCCCTACGGAGACCGCGATTACGTCCTGCGCCGGTGCGAGGTCTTCAACCAGATCGGCGCACTTGCCCGCGAGCGCGGCATGCGCTTCACCTATCACAACCACTTTCAGGAGTTCCAGCGCTTCGGCGACGATCTCGTCTACGACCTGATCCTCGACAACACCGACCCGGAACTCGTCTTCCTCGAACTCGACACGTACTGGATGTACCGCGGCGGCCAGGACCCGATCGCGTGGATGAACCGCGTTCCCGAACGGGTCATCCTGCTGCACCAGAAAGACTTCCCGGAGAACGCGCCGCAGCCGCTGAACCTCTACGACGGCGTGATTGCCCTGACCGAGAACATCGACGACGCGCTCTTCACCGAGCGCAAGAACCGGCTCTGCTTCACAGAGATCGGTGTCGGTGTGCTGCCGATCCAGGCGATCATCGATGCGGCCGCGCGGCTGCCTAACCTCGACTACCTGATCCTCGAGCAGGACCACACGACCCTGCCGGAGATCGAATCGATCCGGCGCAGCAAGGAAGCCTTCTCGTACCGATTCACTGGCATCGCCGTCTGACCGGTGATCGGCTACCGGTCAATCCTTGACAAGGGTGACGGCCGGAAACCACGATAGGCGGACGCGCGACGATGCCCCCGGTGATGTCGCGGCGTCGAAATCTGCCCGCGTAACGCGGTTTCTCTGACAGGTCATTGCTGTGATCGAGCGAGCGCCAGCGGGCGCCCCTGAGCCGAACCGACCCCAGGTCACGCACGCCATGGAGGATTACCTCAAGGCGGTCTACCGGTTGCGCGAACAAGGGGGCTCGATCACCACGCAGCGCATCGCCGAGGAACTCGGCGTCACCGGCCCCTCGGTCACCAACATGATCAAGCGGCTCGATGAGTTGCACCTGCTCGAACACACGCGCTATCAGGGGGTTGTACTGACGACCGCCGGCGAGAAAATCGCGCTCGAAGTGATCCGCCATCACCGGCTGCTGGAGCTCTATCTCGCCGAAACGCTCGGGTACAGCTGGGACGAGGTGCACGAGGAAGCCGAGCGCCTCGAACACCACCTCTCGGACGAGATGGAGGCGCGGATCGAGGCGACGCTCGGCTTCCCGACCCACGATCCGCACGGCGATCCGATCCCGAGCGCGGAGGGCATCGTGCAGCCGCTGGCCGGCGCGACCCTCGATCAACTCCCGATCGGCGCCCCGGCCCGGATCGAGCGCGCGGTCGATCGCGATCCTGATCGCCTTCGCTACCTCGGCGAACTCGGTCTCTACCCCGGCGCGATCGTCACCCTGCTCGAACTGATGCCGTTCGAAGGCCCGCTGCGCATCCAGGTCGGCGACAAGGAACACATCATCGGCCGCTCGCTCGCGTCGGCGATCTACGCGTCGGTCGATTAGTTCCGGGTTCCGGGTTCCGGGTTCCGGGTTCCGGGTTCCG
>JADLGF010000445.1 GCA_020849415.1 Thermomicrobiales bacterium | reverse complement strand
TTGTTCTGCTAGAATGGCGGTGATGGGGAAACCCAGTACAAACGCATATGCGTTTTACCTGCCGCTTCTGCGTGCCCACTTGGAGGGCGCGGGCCTATGAGGTCAGCGGCAGGGTTTTTGTTTAAAGATGTCGAATACGATCCGCGATTTTGGCTGGGAGTCGATCGGCGGTTCCCAGGAGATCGTCGTGCTTCCAGCCCGCAAGCATATCGGCTACCTGGATAACGGAGCCCTCAAGACGAGATTCCGGTACGGGCCGAAGCGACTTGATCGGACGACGATGTTCCTGGCGAATAGCCGATCGTATCTGCCCTTGAATCTCCGCAATGACCCGCTTCTCTGATCTTGGGAGGTCGACCAGGATATTGCACCCCGACGTGCACTCGGGCGGTGCGTCAATAATAAGGTTGGCCAGGCTCGCCGCCAGTCGGACATTCGGGTGGATTGGGTGAAGTTCGTCGAAACTCCAGGTGCGTTTGTCAATCCCGAGTATGGTCGAACGGAAATCGACATTTGTAAGCGCCTCGAACAGGCTCTCGCGAATAGCGGGCCTCGAGCCGCTGTACTTGAAAACGTAATGATCGGGCAACTTTCGGCGTCTACGAGCCTTGAGCAACGCATTGGTCAAGACTTCAATCTCGTCACTCGGAATGTGAACTGCACAGAGGACAATCCACCGGCTTGACTCCGCATTGCTGGGCTCGCCCAAGTCGCCCGACCAATCAATCCCGGTGACATAGCGGCGTTCCAACAACTACCTCATTTCAAAAAGAGCCGAGCGCGGATCAAGTCCTACGCGCCCGGCTCTTTTCAATTCATGTATCCAGTTCAGGTTTGCTCTACGAACACCCCAGGCTGTTGCCGCAGTTGAGGCACTTGTAGCAGGCGCCGTTTCGGACGGTGATGTGGCCGCAGACGTCGCAGAAGGGGGCGTCGCCCATCATGCTGCCGAGTTGCGCGTCGAGCGCGCTCGCCATCGACGGCGCGGCGGTCGCGACCACCTGCAGCGTTTCCGCGTGGTGATGCCCGTTGCCGTTCGTGTGGCCGTTGCCGTTGCTGTGACCATTGCCGCCCGGAGCCGGCTTCACCGCCGGGGCGGCCACCGCCACTGCCGGAGCTGACGCCGTCGCAACCGGGGCGCTAGCGATCAGGCCCGCTTTTGGGCTCGCGGGGGCGATTTCCTCCGTCGTCATCGGCGTTTCGACCGGCGGCGTGTGCACCAGTTCGCTCATCCCCAGGTACTCGAAGCCGAGCACGCGGAAGACGTAGTCGATGATCGAGGTCGAGGTCTTGATATTCGGGTGACCGATCACCATCCCCTGCGGTTCGAAGCGGGTGAAGGTGAAGGTTTCAACGAACTCCTCGAGCGGCACCCCGTACTGCAGGCCCTTCGAGACGGCGATCGCGAAGCAGTTCAGCATCGAGCGATACGCCGCGCCCTCCTTGTGCATGTCGACGAAGATCTCGCCGAGGGTGCCATCCTCGTACTCACCAGTGCGCAGATAGACCTTCTGGCCGGCGATCTTCGCTTCCTGCGTGAAGCCGCGGCGCTTGGCCGGCAGGCGCTTCCGGGAAGCGTGGTGCTCGGCCACCGCCGCGGCCGGCGCCTTGGCGGCCTGCTCGCGCTCCCACTCCTTGCGGGCGTCGGCCACGGCGCGCTCGATCTCGCTCGTGCGCTGCTTCTCCCACTCCACCTGCGCGACCGCGATCGCCTCGGCGACGGCGAGCGAAACCTGCTCGTCGCTCGCTTCGGCCTCATCGTCCGAACCGCTGCGGGAGGAAAGCGGCTGGCTCAGCTTGGAGCCGTCGCGGTAGAGCGCCATCGCCTTGATGCCGTGAATCCAGCTCTGGTCATAGGCATCCTCGATATCGGCGATCGTCGCTTCGTTCGGCATGTTGATCGTCTTGGAGATCGCGCCGGAAAGGAACGATTGCGCCGCCGCCATCATCAGGATGTGCCCCATGTGATGGATGAAGCGGGTGCCGGTCTTGCCGCCCTTGTTGGCGGTGTCGAAGACCGCCAGGTGCTCCGGCTTCAGGTGCGGCGCGCCTTCGACCGTCTGCGTGCCGCAGATGTGCTCGTTGGCCGCCTCGATCTGCTCGCGGTTGAAGCCCAACCGGCGCAGGAGATCGAAGCCGGGCTGGCTCCCCTCGGCCACCGTCACCCCGACCCGCGCCAGCGCTTCTTCGCCCAGCGTCCAGGCGTTGAAGGCGAAGCCGAGTTCGAAGGTGCCGGGCAAGGTCGCCTCCACCTTGTCGAGATCGGCGTCGGTGAAGCCCTTCGCCTTGAGGGTGTCACGGTTGATCGCCGGCGCGCCGTCAAGGGTCATCGAGCCGAGCACGTACTGCAGGATCGCCTTGCGCTGCTTCTGGTTGTACCCGAGGTTGCGAAGGGCCGGATCGATCGACTGATTGGCGATCTTGAAGTAGCCGCCACCGGCCAGCTTCTTGAACTTCACCAGCGAGAAATCGGGCTCGACGCCGGTGGTGTCGCAATCCATCAGCAGGCCGATGGTGCCGGTCGGGGCGAGCAGGGTCGTCTGGGCGTTGCGGTAGCCGAATTCCTCGCCGAGCGCGAGGGCGCGATCCCACGATTCGCGGGCGGCGGTCACGATGGCTTCGTCGGTCTTGCCGGCGTCGATCGGCATCGGCAGCACGGTCAAGCCTTCGTACTCCCCGGCCGGCGCGTTGTACGTGGCGCGGCGGTGATTGCGGATCACCCGCAGCATGTGCTGCGCGTTGACGGCATAGCCGGGGAACGGGCCGAGTTCGCGGGCGAGTTCGGCCGACATCGCGTAGCTCTCACCGGTCAGGATGGCGGTGACGGCGCCGGCGAAGGCGCGCGCCTCGTCGCTGTCGTACGGCAGGCCGCGCAGCATCACCACGGTGCCGAGATTGGCGTAGCCGAGGCCGAGGGTGCGGAAATCGTACGAAAGCTGGGCGATCTCGCGGCTCGGGAACTGCGCCATCAGCACGCTGATCTCGAGCACGATCGTCCAGAGCCGGGTGGCGTGGCGGTACTCCTCGATCTTCAGTTCGCCGGTATCGATATCGACGAACTTGATCATGTTCAGGCTGGCCAGATTGCAGGCCGTGTTATCGAGGAACATGTACTCGGAGCAGGGGTTGGAGGCGTTGATCCGCCCCGCTTCCGGCGCGGTGTGCCACTCGTTGATGGTGGTGTCGAACTGCACGCCGGGATCGGCGCACTGCCAGGCCGCCTCGGCGATCTGCCGCCAGAGGTCGCGCGCCTTGACCGTCTTGGTCACCTTGCCGGTGGTGCGGCCCATCAGATCCCAGTCGCCGTCGTTCTTGACCGCTTCGATGAAGCTGTTGGGCACGCGCACCGAGTTGTTGCTGTTCTGGCCGGAAACGGTGGCGTAGGCCTCGCCGTTGAAATCGGCCGGGTAGCCGGCGGCGATCAGGGCCGCGACCTTCCGCTCTTCGTCCGCCTTCCAGTTGATGAAGGCTTCGATATCGGGGTGATCGAGATCGAGCGTCACCATCTTGGCGGCGCGGCGGGTGGTGCCGCCGCTCTTGATGGCGCCGGCGGCGCGATCGCCGACCCG
>JADLGF010000444.1 GCA_020849415.1 Thermomicrobiales bacterium | reverse complement strand
TGGGGATCGTGATGTGCATGATCGCCTTCTTGTCTTCTTCCGAGATCTCCCAGTCGTCCATCGGCATGTCGCCGTAGTGAACGACGGGACCGAGCGGTTCGGTGCCGAAGACCTGCATGTAGAAGTCAAACGCCGCTTGCGTTTGCCCCTCGAAGTTCAGGTACGTGTCAACGCGCGCCATGATGATCTCGCTCCTCGTGTTCGCGTCCTTGCGTGACGCCGGCTTCGTTCGTTGGCGCTCCGCTGCGCCGTTGGCCGCCGCTCCGCGGGTCAAATCGTCGTTCCCGACTCCGTTGTCATGAACTAGTCGCGCCGGATCGCTCGATTTCGACATCGCGCTGCCCTTATTCCGGAGATTCCCCTCGGAGATGAAAAAGGCGTACCATCGGAGGCATGTGACGATCCGTGATAGTACCGGAGACATCGCCCGTGATTCGCAGCTTCGCACTCCTGGTGGCGCTGGTGCTGGCGTCTGGAAGCACCGCCGGCGCTTTGGCGCAGTCGAACACGCTTCCACTGGTCGGTCCCGCCGCGTGCGTGATCGCGCCGATCTCCATCCCGCCGCCGGGCGAAGACGGAGATCTCAACGCTGCGACCCCGGTTCCAACGCCGATCGCGACGGAACCATCGCAACCGGCCGACACCGAGGCAGCCGCTGCCATCATCGAGCGCATCGCCCAGTCGATCGCGTGCCAGAACGCGGGGGATTTGCCGCGCATGCTGGCGAATTTCTCCCCCGGGTGGCTGCTGGAACGCTTTTCCGGGTATGACCGCGTTTTTTTGCAGCGTTTCCTTGAACAGGCAGCTTCGCCGAAGCCGCTTGCCGAGGAGGATCGCATCGAACTCGTTGCCGTCGACGACATCGGCGTGCGCGGAGACGGAGCCGCAACGACGGTGGTCACCACCCGGCAGGGCGGCGTGGAGCGGCGCTCGCTGCTGGCGCTTGTATTCGATGGTGACACGTGGCTGATCGATTCTGGTCAGCCGCTTGTGAGCGACTGAACAAACCGTCCTGCGGGTGCCGGTCTGATGTCGTACCATGCCCCATGAGATAGCACGCACCGGAAACAACGGTTCCGGGCGACGCAGCGACGCGGAAACGAACCGGGAGGAACTCAATGGCGATTCGGGCGCCGAAACCAAAAGACGAGCCTGCCATTAGCGAGATCGATTTCGAAGCCCTGCGCGAGCTCGAACGCCGCGTCCTCTGGCTCTCGACGATGATCGTGCACCACGCCAACAATGTCCGGCCGAGTTTGGACAAATCAAAAGTGGGCGGACACCAGGCGTCCTCCGCCTCGGTCGCCACGATCATGACCGCGCTCTACTTCCACTTTTTGCAGCCGGGCGACCGGGTTTCGATCAAGCCGCACGCCTCCCCGGTCTTCCACGCGGCGCAATACCTGCTCGGCAATCTCGACAAGAAGTACCTGCCCACCCTTCGCGAGTACAAGGGGCTCCAGGCCTACCCGAGCCGGACCAAGGATCCGGATCCGGTCGATTTCTCGACCGGTTCGGTCGGCCTCGGCGCCGTCGCGCCGGTCTTCGCCTCACTCTCGGCGGAATACAACAAGCTCCACTTCGGCGAAGTTTCCTCGAACCGCTTCATCTCCCTGATCGGCGATGCCGAACTCGATGAGGGCAATGTCTGGGAAACCGTCGCGGAAGAGGCGATCCAGGGCCTCAGCAACGTCATCTGGATCATCGATCTCAACCGGCAGAGTCTCGACCGGGTGATCCCGGGCGTGCGCGCGACGCGGCTCAAGGCGCTCTTCGCCGGAGCCGGCTGGCGCGTGTTCGAGGCGAAGTACGGCGCTCGCCTTACCGCCGCCATGGAAGCCGAGCACGGCGTGTCCCTTCGCCGCCGCATCGATGACATGAGCAACGAGGAGTACCAGGCGCTGATCCGGATCAGCGACGGCGCGGAATTGCGCCGCCGCGTGTCCGATGTCGCCGACGCGGCCTACCGCAAGGAGATCCTCGCTTCGATCGCCGGCACGCCGGACGATGAACTGCAGCACCTGATCTCGAATCTCGGCGGCCACGATCTCCCCCGCCTGATCGATGTGCTCAACCAGGCCGATGCCGTTCAGGATGCGCCGGCCGTGATCTTCGCCTACACCGTCAAGGGGTGGGGATTGCCGCTCGCCGGCGACCCGATGAACCACTCGCAGTTGCTGACGCAGGCGCAGATGGACGCGCTCCAGGCCGAATTCGGCATCTCGGCGGACGACATTTGGGAGGGAGTGCCGGCCGATTCGCAGGCGGCGGCAACCGCCCGCGAGGCGAGCCAGCGGCTCAAGCCGACCGCACCCATCGGTGATCTGCTCGATCCGTCGGTGATTCCGGCCACGCTCAACACCCGCAACCCACCGCAGACCTCCACCCAGGAAGCGCTCGGCCGCACGCTGGCGCGGGTGGCGGACGAACCGGCCTTGGCCGCGCGCGTGATGACGATGTCGCCCGATGTCGCCACCAGCACGCACCTCTCCGGCTGGATCAACAAGACAGGCGTGTTCGCCCGCGAGGCGGCGACCGATTACGAATCGGGCGCGCCGAAGCTGCTGAAGTGGGAGCCGAGCCCGAGCGGCCGCCACATCGAACTCGGTATCTCCGAGATGAACCTGTTCATGGCGCTCGGCCAGTTCGGCCTCTCTTATGAGTTGACCGGCCAGCACCTGATTCCGATCGGCACGGTCTACGACCCGTTCGTCTGCCGTGGTCTCGACGCGCTTATCTACAGCCTTTACGTCGGCTCGAAGATGATCTTCGCCGGCACCCCGGCTGGTGTCTCGCTCAGCCCCGAGGGCGGCGCGCACCAGAGCGCGGTCACCCCGTCGCTCGGCATCGAACTGCCGAACATGGTCTTCTACGAACCGGCCTTCGCGGCCGAAGTCGAATGGATGACCCTCGAAGCGATGCGCCAGTGCTGCGATCGCGTCAACGGCATTTCGACCTACCTGCGCCTTTCGACCAAGACGGTCGATTCGAACCTGGCCAAGCCGGTGCTGGCGCGCCTCGGGGAAGAAGAACTCCGCCGTCAGGTGTTGGCCGGCGGCTACCGCCTGATCGATCACGCCATCGATGCGCCGGGTCTCGATCCGTCCG
>JADLGF010000443.1 GCA_020849415.1 Thermomicrobiales bacterium | reverse complement strand
TTCCAGGTCGATCCCGCGCGTCGCATGACCGGTGGCCGCGCCCTTGTTGAGATGCTCAAACGGGCTGGCATCGATACGATCTTCGGATTGCCCGGCGTTCAGCTCGACGGACTCTTCAGCGTCCTTTACGAAGAGCAGGATGCGATCCGCGTCATTCACACCCGCCACGAGCAAGCGACTGCGTACATGGCGGATGGCTACTCCCGCTCAACCGGCAAGCCGGGCGTCTGCCTGGTGGTTCCTGGCCCGGGGCTGCTCAACGCCGCCGCGGCGCTCTCAACCGCCTACTCCACCAACACCCCGGTGCTCTGCATAACCGGGCAGATTCGCTCAGACATGATCGGCGTCGGTCGGGGTCTGCTCCACGAGATCCCGAATCAGCTCGAGATGATCCGCTCGGTCACCAAGCAGAGCGAACGCGCCATGACCCCGGGTGAGATCCCGGGCGTCTTCGCTCGCGCGATGGCTGCGCTCTACACCGGCCGGCCGCGCCCGGTCGAGATCGAAATCCCTCCGGACACCTTCTTCGCCGAGGATGACGTTGCGCTCGTGTCGCTCCGCTCAGAGCGGGCGCGCCCGACGCCGGACGAGGTGATGATCGCCCAGGCGGCGAAGGCGCTGGCCTCCGCACAGTTCCCGGCCATCTACGCCGGCGGCGGTGTGCCGCGCGGCGAGGCCTCCGTGGAGATCACGGAACTGGCCGAGTTGCTCGGCGCGCCGGTGGTGATGACCTCGAACGGCAAGGGCTCGATCGACGATCGTCACCCGCTCGCCTTCAACGGCCATAGCGGCCTGCTGATCCTCGACAAGGTCGATGTCGCCTTCGCGGTCGGCACTCGCTTCCTCGATGGCAACAGCAATTCCAACCACAGGCACTTCGATACCACCATTCACCTCGACATCGATCCGGAGGAGATCGGGCGGAACTTCACCCCTGACATCGCCCTCCTCGGCGATGTCAAGAGTGGCCTGCGCGCGGTGATCGACGAGATCAAGCGGATCGGCGCGTCGAATCCGGACCGGAGCGATGTCATCGCCAAGGCCCGGTCCGAGAGCAAGGCGGCAGTCGACAGCGTCAATCCGCAGGCCGAACTCGCCCACGCGATCCGCGCCGAACTGCCGGAGGACGGCATCGTCGTCAGCGAGATGACGCAGCTCGGGTACTGGGGCAATCTCGGTTTCCCGGTTTACCAGCCGAACACCTGGATCACGCCCGGCTATCAGGGCACGCTCGGCGGCGGTTTCTGCACCGCGCTCGGGGCGAAGGTCGGCAATCCTGACCGGGTGGTCGTTTCGATCAACGGCGACGGTGGCTTCGGCTTCACGATGAACGAACTCGCCACCATGAGCCAGCACCGGATCGGCGCGATTGTGGTCGTGTTCAACGACTCAGCGTACGGCAACGTGAAGCGCATCCAGAAGGTCGATCTCGGCGGCAAGGAGATCGCCTCCACGCTCAAGAATCCCGACTTCGTGAAGCTGGCCGAAGCGCACGACATCACCGGTCGCCGTGCCTCCACCCCGGCTGCGCTGCGGCAGGCGATGAAGGAATCGATCGCGGCCAACGAGCCGACCCTGATCGAAGTGCCGGTCGATGAAATGCCGAATCCCTGGAAGGTGCTCGGCATTCGTTAGGCGTACCGCACGAACGACGCCCCGCTTCCGGCATCGGAGGCGGGGCGTTGCTATTCACAGGCGTGCCATACTGCGCCCATGACGCAAACCAATCCGCTCGACGCGATCGGCGCCACTATCGAGGAGCCGGTGCTGCTCCCCTGGAGCGGCCGCCGGTTCACGATCACGCGTCCGGCGGGCATTGACGATCTGCTCGATCGAGCGGAACTCGATCCCGAGCAGAATCTCCCCTACTTCGCCGAGATCTGGCCGAGCGGCACTGCCCTGGCTGATCTTTTGATCGAGCAATCGGAGTACGTAGCGAATCGCCGGACGCTCGAAGTTGGGTGTGGACTCGGCATCACCGCCGTGGCGGCCGTCGCCAGTGGCGCCCGGCTGACGATCACCGACTACTTCCCCGAATCACTCGCGCTCGCGGGAAAAAACCTTAGAGCCGCCGGTGGAGCGTCAGTCGAAGCAAGGCAACTCAACTGGCGCGATGAAGCATCGATCACCGCGCTTCTTGATGGCGGACCATTCCCGATTGTCCTCGCCGCCGACGTGCTCTACGAATCACGCGATATCGCGCCGCTGTTGACGTTCTTCGATCGGGTACTCGCCCCCGGCGGCACCCTGATCCTGGCAGAACCGGGCCGTCCAGTCGCCGCGCGCTTCCTCGAGCAGGCCGCCACGAGCGGCTGGGACACCGGCGAAATCGCCCGCCACTCCGGCCCCTGGCCCGACCCGAAGGATGCCAACGTCACCGTCGGAATCCACACGCTACGAAAGTTCCGCGTTCCGGGTTCCGAGTTCCGGGTACAAAGCTGAAAGCCGCCAAATCCGACTCAACCCCGAGAGGGGTTTTCGTCTGATTTAGCACATGGATTTAGAGCCTGTCTCATAACAAGCGGTGACTGACGAGATGTGGGTTAATTTCGGGAAACGTTCGTCGTTGACCCGGAGTGCCCGCGATGCCAACCCGCCGGTATGACCGCAGCCAGGCCTTCCTGATTCCGCCGACCCTGGACGAGCAGGTGCCGCCGCTCCACCCGGTGCGGTTCGTGGTCGATCTGCTTGAATCGCTGCCGGACGCCTGGTGGCGGGAGGCCGGGATCGACCTGGACGGAGCCGCCACCGGTGCCCCCGGCTACGATCCGAAGGT
>JADLGF010000442.1 GCA_020849415.1 Thermomicrobiales bacterium | reverse complement strand
TACGGATTGTGATTGTCACCTCGGTGAAGCGATGCCATGATCACGGCTGGAGTGGCGGCTGGATCGTTTTCTGGCTAATCCCGCCCGTGGCGGTTATCTGGTTTGGACTGATACCGGGCAAGCGAGGATCCAATAAATATGGTGAACCGGAAAGCGGTTCACCGTTCGGCCAAAGGTCAGGAGCACTCGCACAGGTTCAGAAAGTAACACGGTGATGAGCATCTGGAATATTGTTACAGCCTCCGGGCGGATCGGTCGTGGCGCGTGGTGGGCGCTTGTAGCCAACGTGGTGGCGTTGCCGTGGCTGGCGTTTCTGGTCGGCTCGGTGACACTCGGTGTGCAGGAAGGCGTGCTGATGGCGATCATGGTCACGCCGATCAGTCTCTGGGTGTTGTTCGCGGCGAGCGTCAAACGGATGCACGATCTCGGCCGCAGCGGACTCTGGCTGTTACTCGTCCTCGTGCCGCTCGGTTGGATCGTTCTATTGGCCTGGCTTGGCACCGCACCCGGCGTCTACGGCGTCAACGCGTACGGTCCGCCCGAGAGCGGCTCGCCGTTCGGTCGTCCGGAATTCCGCATGGAATCGGCCTGAATCGGCTTTTCGGGTCACTGAGGCCATTGTTCTCCGCTGCACGCTTTGCGCACAACTGCACTTATCCGCAAAGACCAAACTACGTCAGTTCTTTGCCTACAGTGTGGCCCAGCCAAGGGCGACTCCCAGAGCTCTGTCGCCCTTGGCCGGCCTCCGGAGTGGTGCTAGGTGGCCCGGGTGTAGTGCAGTTTAATGCTGGACGTCTTGAGCAATTCCACGGACATTTGTACGGACAGATTGAAGAGTCCGAGCGCCCGAAGCACCGTGACAACAAGGCCCTCGGTAGCCACTTTCAGGTGGCCCTCCGCAGTCACTATGAGTTCAAGCTCTACGCTGCCTTCGCTGAAGGCCAGCGGGTATGGCTTGTCGCCACCTAGCAGGACAATGGCTGCGAGTTGGCGAACCAACTCTTGAATCGATTCGTTTGTGTACTCGCGTTCTGTGAGCTCGACCGCCTCC
Source organism: Thermomicrobiales bacterium (assembly GCA_020849415.1). Lineage (GTDB taxonomy): Bacteria > Chloroflexota > Chloroflexia > Thermomicrobiales > UBA6265 > JADLGF01. The sequence continues at coordinate 5,234 of JADLGF010000442.1, read as the reverse complement.
AAGCCAGGTTCTTCGAGTGTTGCGACGATGGTGCTTGTACTCTGTCGGCCGATCGAGCCACCCGCGGTAACGACCTTTATGCCGACTTCGGCCTCCGCCTCGAACGAGTTGGAGACGACGAAGGTCAGGACAGCTTTGGAGAATTGGATGCCGGCATTCTGTATCTGAGAATCGTTCTTGAGTCTGGAGAGGGCCAGCTGCACCTCGTTGACCGCCGCCGTGATTGGCATCGCGGAATAAACCCAGGTCTTGGTGTTCTCTGTCGACGTCATTCCATGCTCCTTGGCTCGGGTTGCGACTTCCATCCCTGGAACGTCCGGGGTAAGTTGAAGCTACGCCGCTTTTCGCCCGGTCGATGTGTCGGGTAGCATCGGTTCGCTGTGCGTTTGCGCACACCTATGCTTCAGTCCCGTTGGCACAGATTTATGTTCGATGGTCAAGAGTAGAATCTAGCTTAGATGGACGGAATGAACCACTCCACCTTCCAGGCGTTGGCTGAGTCGTCAAAACGAAGAATCAGGGTGCCGACAACCGGCAAATCCTGCTCGCGCGGTGTGTTGCTTTCGTGCGGTTCAGTGCCGGCGCCATGGCGAATGATGACTACTCCGTCCGCCTTCGACTGAAGCTCGAGTCCGATCCAGGCGTAGGTGTCGCCGGCCACGTTGCCGTCTGTCGTAATGAAAGCGGCCTCGGGGACCTGATTGGCGCGAAGCTGCTTATCTTCATCCTCGATCACAAGGGTCAGGTAGGTGCCGCCGATGCCCTCGTGCCAGGTTTCCCGACGCAGTTGGGGTCCGAGTCGCTCGATTTCGGCGATGAGCATCGCTTCGTCGATTTCCGGACCGAATGCGTCGCCATTTTCATAGAGCAGCACCTGGGTGACCTGACGCTGCACCTCGGGCGCCGATTCAAGCGCCCAAACCTGGAAGTTGGTGCCGGTCTCCTGACAGACGAGATACCTATCGACGGCGTGTTGAATTGCCCGGTACATAGTGATGTCTGGCGTGACGACGCTCCGCGTGCCGGATGCAAACTCAGCGGCGCCATTCGTGTCCGGCAACCAAGTGTCCGTGTGAGGGTACGGTTCACCACCTGGCGGTGGAACACTCGTGACGATCTCCAGAACTTCGGCGACGGTGAGTGGCTCCACATCACAGGTATCGGACAGCTCCGCAATTGGAGACATCACCAGCGGGGCGCTCACTACCCCACTGGTCGGATTGCGGTTCGGTTCGTCATTGTCGAGGGAAAGCACAAGTGTGCTGGCGAGCGCCGTCAGCAGCACTACGGCCAACCCCCACCGCCACCACGCTGCTGGTGCGGTGTAACGACCTCGACCGTGGAGCGTTCCGGCGGTGTCGACGGAGGTCGGACCGGCCTTTGGCGCGCCCGCTGATGCATTCGCCGAGGTGGTCTGATCGATGCCGGCTTCGGCCTGGATGCGCGCCCACAGGTTGGGATCGAGTGCGCCGGCGCCCGGATCTTCAGCCGCCGCTTGATGAAACGCTCGATCGAAACGATCGGCGAAATCGCTGTCCGGCGTCGGATCGTTCGGGTTAATCGGCCGCGGGAAGTCGTCCATAGTCGCTCTCGTTTTGAACTCCGAGGAGTTCGCGCAGGTGCCGGTATGCCCGGGTTTGGGCCGATTTCACCGCCGATTCGGTCAGGCCGAGCGCGCTCGCGATCTCAGGGGTCGTCATGCCGGCTAACCGGAATTCCACGATCGTCCGCTGTCGTTCAGGCAGCTGATCGAGGGCATCGAGCAGATCCGCCATCCGCGCCCGGTGGAGCGTGATCTCCTCCGGACCGGGCTCATCCGCAATCGCGGCGATTTGCCAGGGTTCAATCGGCCAGGTCGGTCTGAATCGCCGCCAGTGATCGATGACGATATTTCGTGCAATCGCGAAGAGCCAGCTGCGGAAACTGGCGTGAGCGCGTGGCTGGTACTGCCCCAACCGTTCAATGGCGCGGAGGAAGATCTGGGCCGCGAGATCGTTGGCCAGTTCCGGGTCGCGGGTGTGGTTGTAGCAGTAGCCGTAGATCGCGGCGGCGTGTCGCTCGTAGAGCGGCGCGAAATCGGCCCGGTTGCGGAGCGCGCGGCGCACGACATCATCGTCGCTCCTGTCGTGGCGGGAATCTCGATCCAACGCTGCTCCAAGGGGCCGAACCGCCGGGCGCCGCTCCCCCACTCCGGAAATTGCCGGCCGTTCCCGGCATCTGCCCGTTTCATGGCTGGTAGAAGCATTCGGAGTTGGTGCTTGCCGTCACACCATCGGACCCAAGTGTAGTGGAGTCGACCGGCAGCAATTCACCACTGGCGACATTCCGCACCTGAATCAGCAACTCGTAGTTCGAGAGCTCGGGGCTCTCGCCCGACCGTGGATCGGGCACGCTGACCCGCGACACGTAGCCGATCCCGGCCGGCTGCCACGCCGACCAGGCGGACCGCGGCGTCGAATCGACCTCCTGCTGAAGCGCGATCGAGATTTCGAGATTCTCCGGTAGTTCTCCCGTTGTCAGGAAGTAGAAATCGACACTCCCCTCCCGCCCGATCACTTGCACGAGCCGCAAGCCACCGCCGAAGCTGGCGTCGCAACTGCTTGCGTCGATCAGTCCGGCTGGCAGTGGCAGCTGACGGGGCGCGTAGACCATGAAGAACGGCACGCCGTGCACCTCCACCACGTGAACCGGTTCGAAGCCGTTTTCACGCATGGTCCGGTAGGAGGGCGAGAGGTCACGCTGCCACTCCTGAATGCCGCTCACGACGTAGTCGGTCTCGTACCAACCGGCGGGCGTGCCCAATCCGAACCGCTCGAAACGAATCGATGTTGGTGCGAGATACGAGAACACCGGCCAGACGGACGAAACCTGCACCAAAACGTCCGCGCCGTCCGCGTCCTGCACGATGAAGTCGACCGCCTCCTGCGCGCCCTCTCCCCACCCGACCTGAATGTGAGATTGAGCCCGGTCCAGACCACCGAGCAACGGCGAGAAATAGTCGAGACGATATGGCGTGGCGGCAAAGAGCGAAACCGTTTGCCCCAGCAGTACCGCCGCCGTGACCGCGGGCAGCGCAAACCGGCGGAGATTAGGTCGGCGGCAGGCTACGGCTCGTGCCAACAGCACTGATCCGTACCCCGCCATCAGCATAACGATGGGGTAAACCGGCAGGATGTAGCGATCGAATTTCTTCGCTCCGAATGACATCGCCATCAGGTACGCGACGCCGAAGCCGGCTATGAGCAGCAGCGAACGCCGGTGCGCGTCCGGAATCAGCCGGCGCGTCGTGCGTGGAATGGCGAGGATGAGTAACGCCAGCGCGCCGAACAGCACGATCGGGGTCAGGCGCCAGATCAGCGTCACCGGGTAGAAGAGCCAACCCGGATCGCCGCTGATCACCTCGCCCCGGAAGAAGATCGGCCGCTCGTGTCCCTCGTTCGCCGCCTGGGTGCTCCAATCCCAGATGGCATCGAAGGTGCCGAAGGGATCGACCCAGAGCGCCGGCAGGAGCAGGAACGAGGCCGCGATTCCCCCGATCAACCAGAGAACCAGCGAAAAGGCCGGGGATTCGAGCCGGTGGCGCAGCGATAGCGGGCCGATTCGATTGCGCCGGTGAAAGAGCGGCGCGATCGAAGCGACCGCCGCTCCGAGCATGAGGACGAGTCCGGTGGCGCGAGCCATCCAGGCGAACGCCAGCACACCGGCAACGATCCAGGGCGCGATCGCGTGGCGATTCGCTCGCGCCGCGTCCGCCAGCGCCAGAATGGCCGCGAACGCGAAGATCGCGAAAAGCCCATCGACATGGAGGAGCGAATCGAGCCCGGAAACGAACGGATCGAGCGCGATCAGGGCACCAGTCAGAACCATCACGGCCCGGCCGAAGAGCCGGTTCAGGTAGAAGAGTGAGGCGGCAAAAGCCAGGCTGGAGACCACGATCTTGGCGAAACGGGCCCGGATCAGCATCTCCATCGGATCCTGCCCGAGATCGCGGAGCACCCCGTCGATGCCGTAGACGAAGGTGAGGTTCTGCGTCACCCGGTCGGCGTATTCCGGGAACGACCAGAGAAAACTGGCCGCGCCGGCCCACATGGTCGTGACGCCGGGATGCGCCATCTGAAAGGTGTATTGGTAGTCGCCCTGCCGCATGGCCCGAAAAAAGTTGGCGGATCGGCCGAGCCAGAAGGGTTCATCGGTGGTGACGAACAGCCCGATATCGAGACAGCGGACCAGGATGTAGCCGATCACCAATGCGAATGCGGCCCCTGCACCTGCGAGTTTTTCCCGATGTCCCATCGTGGAGATCCGATCCCAGTGATTCGTCGGCGCCCTCCCAGCCGGGAGACGCTTAAGAAAGGGAACGCGGAACGGGGCCAAAGGGTAGCGTGGCGCTGAATTCGGGTTTGCCGGGGTGGTGTATCGTGTTTACAGAAGCGATTCTGGGCGGCGCGCTGTACGCTCAGCGCCAACACGGAGGATCGTGTACTTGACCCTCATAAGCTCTATTCCCGCGTTGCCGGTCCGGGAGATCGCCGCGGCGACCGACTTCTACAAAAAGCGTTTCGGCTTCGAGCTGGTTCACGCCGACGCGGGCTTCGCGGTCCTGATCCGCGATCAGGTTCGCATCCATCTCTGGGCCGCAAACGATCCTCTTACACCGGGCGCCGAACCCTTTCTGGCTGGCTCGGCCTCGTGCCGCATCGTGGTTTCGGATATCGAGGACCTCTACGTTGAAATGCAGGGCAGCGGCGTCGTCCATCCGAACGGTCCGCTTGCCGAGCAGCCGTGGGGTGAGCGTGATTTCTCGGTCCTCGATCAGGACAACAACTGCATTTCGTTCGCGGAACGCCGCTTGAGTTAAACGCATTCGCTCGCCGGAATGGCGGATACCGCCGTCCGTTCGGGTATACCCACGAACCGATTCAAGATTCGTTGTGCTCCCAGTACAAATTGGTCGCCTTCGTCCCACGAAACCCGGATCGCCCTCCCGGATAATCGCCACCAACGCTGATTTCAGCTGGTGGCGCCGATCCATACCCGGTGCCGCCCGTGGGGTGGAGAATGGCGACGCTGGCCCGATTGCACGATACGCATTCCACGCTTTGGGCCGATGAGGTCGATGCGATCCGCTCTGTCCTCGGCGCGCCGGACAACCCCGCCCTCTTCCCGCCTCACTTCCTGAAATCGACCTTCCCGGAAATCGGCGGCGGGCTGATCGAGTACTTCGACGGTCAGGC
>JADLGF010000441.1 GCA_020849415.1 Thermomicrobiales bacterium | reverse complement strand
ATTATGGTATTCTTGCGCATCTGAAACGCGGCCGGCGGGTACGCTCGTGGCCGCGTTCCCCTGTGCGGCGCGTTTCGTCGCGCAGTTGCCCCGGGCGAACCTCGCCGCACAATCGAAAGCCATCACCGCGTGACGGAACATATGACTGTAACCGAGTCTGCCGGCCTGTTGCCGGTCGATCACATCCGCAACATCGCCATCATCGCCCACGTCGATCACGGCAAGACCACCCTGGTCGATGGGCTGCTCAAGCAATCGAACGTATTCCGCGATCCCGATGCCGCCGGGGATCTGATCATGGACGCCAACGATCTCGAACGGGAGCGGGGCATCACCGTCTTCGCCAAGAACGCGGCCGTCACGTACCAGGGCTACAAGATCAACATCATCGATACCCCCGGCCACGCCGATTTCGGTGGAGAGGTCGAGCGCGTCCTGAACATGGCCGATGGCTGCCTGCTGCTGGTGGATGCCGTCGAGGGGCCGATGCCGCAGACCCGCACCGTGTTGCAGCAGGCGCTGGCGCTTGGGTTGCGGCCGATCGTGGTCGTGAACAAGCTCGATCGCCCCGCCGCGCGGCCCGATGTCGTCGTTTCGCTGACGCAGGATCTCTTCCTCGAACTCGCCACCGATCCGGAGCAACTCGATTTTCCGGTGGTCTACGCGATCGCCCGGAACGGACGGGCCGGCTACGCGCCCGATGTGCTCGAAGACGATTTCCGTCCGCTCTTCGACACGATCATCCGCGAAGTGCCGGCGCCGGTCGTCGATCGCGAGGGCCGGGCGCAACTGCTGATCGGCTCGCTCGATTACGACTCACACAAGGGCCGCATCGCCATCGGCCGCATTCACCGCGGCAGCATCGCGCTCGGCGATACCCTCGTCCAGTTGGGTGACGAAGAGGGGCCGATCCGCTCGAAGGTCGCCTGGCTCGGCGCGTTCGAGGGCCTTGGCCGCACCGAGATCACCCGCGCCGGCGCCGGTGAGATCGTCGCGATCTCCGGCTTCGGCGATGCCAAGATCGGCGCTACCCTGGCCGATCCGGCTGATCCGCACCAGCTCGCTGCCATCAAGATCGAAGAACCGACCCTCAAGCTCACCTTCGGCGTCAATACGTCGCCGTTGGCCGGGCGGGAAGGGAAGTTCCAGACCTCTCGCCAGATTCGGGAGCGCCTCTACCGCGAACTCGAAACCAATCTCTCGTTGCGGGTCGAGCCGACCGAGCAGGCCGATGTCTTCTCCGTCTCCGGCCGCGGCGAACTCCACCTCTCGATCCTGATCGAGACGATGCGCCGCGAAGGCTACGAATTCCAGGTTTCACGACCGGTAGTGATCACCCGCCTCGTCGATGGCGAAGTGCACGAGCCGATCGAGCAGCTGACGATCGATTGCACCGAGGATTTCGTCGGGGCGGTCACGGAACTGGTCGGCGGACGCCGCGCCCGCATGCTCGACATGGTCAATGACGGCCGCGGCAGCGTCCGGCTCGAATTCGCCATCCCCACCCGCGGTCTGATCGGCCTGCGCAACGCCTTCCTCACCGCCACCAAGGGCAACGGGGTGATGGCCTCACGCCTGATCGGCTACGAGCCATGGCTCGGCGCCATTCAATCAAGCCGAAGCGGGGCACTGGTCGCCACCGAATCGGGCCAGGTGCTCGCCCACGGCCTGACCAACGCCCAGGAGCGCGGCTTCACCTTCTGCGAGCCGGGGGTCGAGGTCTACGAGGGGATGATCGTTGGTCAGCACCCGCGTGAAGGCGATCTGCCGGTCAACGTCTGCCGCGCCAAGAAGCTGACGAACATGCGCGCCAGCACCTCAGACATTACGATCAAGTTGACCCCGGCCGTGATCCTGAGCCTGGAACAGTCGCTCGATTTCCTCGCTGATGACGAATTGCTCGAGGTGACCCCGAAGAACCTGCGCCTGCGCAAGCGCCTGCTCACCCAGGACGAACGCGCCAAGGCCAAGAAGCGCGCCGATATGGCCGCCCAGGCGGCGAACGCGCAGCGCGGGTAGATATTACTAACGGAATTAAGCCATTGGGTTCAAAACCCAATGCTGAGAACGGAAGTGGCTCCGCCACTGGGGACGGGTGTGATTCTACCAATCCCAGCGGCGGAGCCGCTTCCGTTCTCAGCCTGTAGCTTCGAGCTACAGGGAGACCGGCGACGTCACCCCATGATGTATCTTTCCACCAGTGTCTCGGGTCGCCGTTTTGTCACGATTGCCGATTGATTGAACGTCTGATGGCGGCATCCCGCGCCGCTGATTCCGCCCCACGGCGGCAGGTGGTCGCCTGAGTGACTGAAACGCCGATCGATTCGGCCAAACCTCCCCGCAGTCAGCGCACGCACCTCGTCACCGCTCTGATGGCGATCGGGTTGTTCGTCCTCCTGCTCGTTCCCCGCCTGGCCGATCTCGACGCTCTGATCACCCCCGATGAACCGCTCTGGGTCCAGCGTTCCGCCGCCTTCTACGGCAGCCTGGCCGACGGATCGTTCGATCACCCCGATCGCGCCGTGCACCCGGGCGTGATGGTGATGTGGTCGAGCGTGCCGGTCTATGGCCTCGTCTGGAACGAGGCCGCCGGCTACCTCGACTTCGAACTGGAGGGCGTTCGCGCGCTCGATGAGACGCAGCTGAAACTCGCCGAGCACGGCGAGTTACTGATCGACTTGCTGGTCGATCTGCGCCGTTCGCTCACAGTCTTCTCGGCGCTGGTGATGATCGCGCTCTTCTTCTGCCTCATCCCGCTGATCGGGCGTTGGCAGGCGGCGGTGGCGGTTGCCTTCGTCGGATTCGATCCGCTCCACATCGGCTTCACCCGCTTGCTCCACCTCGATGGCGTCTCCGCCAACCTGAGGCTGGTGGTGATCGTCGCCTGGTGCGCCTGTGTGATGCGGGGCGATCGGCGCTGGCTGATCCTCTCCGGCATCGCCACTGGCATGGCGATCATCACCCGGTCGGTGAATTTCGCGAGTCCCGGCATCATCGGACTCTTCATCCTCATCGAATGGCTCCAGGTCTGGCGAAAGGGCGGCGATCTTCGCCACGAGTTCGT
>JADLGF010000440.1 GCA_020849415.1 Thermomicrobiales bacterium | reverse complement strand
CTCGGCGCGCTTCGCGGCACCGCGTGGCCGATCGGCACCGCGCTGTAGACCTGCTGCCCCTCCGGCACGTTCAGCGCCGCCTTCACCCGCGCCTGCGCCTCCGCCGGGGCGAAGGTGATCACGCCGGCGCCGAGTCCCAGCGCCTGGGCCGCCAGCAGCAACCGCTCCGACACCCGCCCTTCGTCGTAATCGTGGGCGCGGGGCTTGTCGCCATTGGTTACCGTCACGATCACCACCGGCGCGTCCGCCGCCCAGCCGGTCCACTGCGTCGCCTTGCCGATCTCGGCCTTGAGCTCCGGATCGGTCACCACCACGAACTGCCACGGCTGCGTGTTCTTGGAGCTGCCGGTCCAGCGCGCCACTTCGAGGATCGCGGTCAGATCCTCCTCGCTCACCGGTTCATCGGTGAATTGGCGTGATTGCCGCAGCCCGCGCAGAAACTCGATCAATTCCGCTGAAGTCGCGTTACCCATCGTTGCCTCCCGGCGTAGCTGAGAAGAAGATCATGAACCAAGCATGCGGGCCGATTCGCCCATTCCGCAAGCCCCGGCGGCTACAGAACCGGTGGCCCGCCCCTATACTGAAAGACGCGGATGCCCGAAGCAGCGTCGCAGCCCGAACCAGCTCATAAGGTGATCGTGCATGAAGTCGTACATCGCTGCTTTATCTGCCTTGCCCCGGGACCTCAAACTCTTTTTTCTCTTCAACATCCTGGCCAATATCGGTTTCGGGGTCTTTCAACTCGTGTTCAATCTCTACCTGGTCAAACTCGAATTCCGCGAGGATTACATCGGGCTTTTCAACGGCATCCAGACCGTTTTCATGGCCCTGGCCGGGCTGACCCTCGGCGCCACCATCGCCCGCCTCGGCATCTGGCCGAGCCTGATCGGCGGCATGCTCCTCTTCTTCACCGCCTCCTATCTCGTGGCTCTCGTCGAGCAATCGATCGTGCTCCTCATGATCTCGGCGATGTATGGCTTCGGCCTCTGCTTTCTCTTCAATTTCTCGATGCCCTTCATTCTCGAATTCGCCCCGGCAAATGAGCGCGCCCGGGCCGCCGCCATCACTTTCTCCGGCCAATCACTCGCGATCACGCTCGGATCGCTCCTTGGCGGCTTCATGCCCGGCATCGTCCACCGTCTGACCGGCGGTGAGGGCGACCCCGGTGTCACCGATTACCGCATAACCCTGATCGCCGGTACCGTCATCGCCACCATCGGCATGGTGCCCCTCTTCCTGATGGGCGACGCCCGCCGCAGCCGCGCCGCGCAGGAACTCGCCCGCGCCGCCGTTACCGAATCGCCGGTCGAACGCCGCCAGACCAAACGCGATCTCTCGGTCTTCGTGCTGGTGGCCGGCGTGATGGCGCTCGGGGTCGGCACCGTCATCCCCTTCTACAACGTCTTCCTGACCGAAGAGATCGGCGTCAGTTCCCGGCAGGTCGGCTACGTCTTCGCCTTCGGCAGCGCCGCCGCGGCCATCATCGGCCTGAGTTCACCCTGGCTCAGCAAACGGGCCGGACCGCTCGATGCCATCCTCGGCCTGCGTATGGTGATGCTCCCCGCCTACCTGCTCCTGATCATCGCGCCCGGCTACGCGCTGGCGATCTTCGCACACGCCATCCGGCAGGTGGCCATCAACGTCAACTGGCCGATCGATTCGACCTTCATGGGCGAAATCCTGCCGCCCCGCGCCCGCGCCACGGCCTTCGGCTGGCGATCCGGCGCCTGGAATCTCGGCAGCGCCATCTCCGCGCTGGCGGGTGGCGCGATCATCGTTCGCTGGGGATACTCCCCAACCTTCGTGATCATGGTCGTCTTCACCGCCCTCTCGGCGGTGATCTTCACCGTCTACTTCCGGCGCCACCCGCGCGTCGTCACCGGCGAACTCGGCCACCGGGCCGTCGTCCGTTCATCCGAGGAGCCTTCCGCATGACCCGTTCCCTCTGCGATAATCATCGGATGAAGCGCAAACCACCCGTCATCCACACCATCATGGCTCTCTTCCTGATCGTCACCCTGGCGGCCTGTGGTGGTGGATCGAGTTCCCCCACCCCGACCCCCCAGCCGCAGGTGACACCTACCCCCGGCGGGATCGACATCCCGCGCGGCGAACGGCCGAGCGGCTCCTTCTCCGGACTCAGCCAGCGGTTGCTCTTCGATCGCTGCCGCGTCACCATCCCCCTTACCTGGACCAGCTTCGGCAACCAGACGGGCGTGACCCCCACCGGCGCCAACTTCACCATCAACGGCGGCTCGATTCCGACCGATGTCGCCTGGGAGCGCGCCGTCCAGCTCGTTGCCTCGCAAGCGACGCGCCGCGGCGTCGGCGAGATGATCCGGGGCGATGATTGGGTCTACGCCAAGCTCGCCAATGACCGCGGCTTCACCTACCGGGTGCGATTCGGCGATCGCTTCTGCGATGTCGCCGTTCTTGGCACCGGTCCGGCCTCCGGCGATGAGGTTTCCGCCTGGCCGGCCATCATCAATTCGATCGAACTCGAACCGAGCGAGCCCTGATCGTGACCGCCATCGACATCGAACAACCCGGTGCTCTGTCCGCGTGGCTGCGCGCCAACGGCAAGATCGGACCGGACGAATCGCCGCGCGTCACGGTGCTCGCCGGCGGTGTATCGAACCGGACCGTGCTGGTCGAGCGTGACTCCGGCGAAGCGTGGGTGGTTAAGCAGGCGCTCGAAAAGCTGCGGGTGCAGGTCGACTGGTTCTCGAGTCCGGAGCGGATTCACCGCGAAGCGCTCGGCATCCGCTGGCTGACTGAACTCGCCCCGCCCGGCACAATCACACCCTTCATCTTCGAGGATCATGACATCCATCTGCTGGCGATGGCGGCGGTGCCGCAACCCCACCAGAACTGGAAAGCGATGCTCCTGCGCGGGGAGCTCTATCTCGATCACGTCGATCAGTTCGCCCGGCTGCTCGGCCAGATTCACCGCGAATCAGCCCGCCGCCGCGCCGAACTCGAACCGGTCTTCGGCGATCGCGGTTTCTTCGAAACCCTGCGCCTGGAGCCCTACTACGAGTACGCATCGAGTCAGGTGCCCGAAGCGAGCCCCTTCTACACCGCGCTGCTCGCCGAAACCCGGGCGATCAACCAAACCATCGTTCACGGTGACTACAGCCCGAAGAATGTGCTCGTTTATGAAGACCGGCTGATCCTGCTCGATCACGAGGTGATCCACTTCGGCGATCCCGGGTTCGATCTCGGCTTCGGTTTCACCCACCTGATCAGCAAGGCGCACCACCTGCCCGATCACCGCGATGCCTTCGCCGAAGCCGCCCGCCGCGCCTGGCGCACCTACGAAGAAACCGTATCCGGCTGCGATTTCGCGTACGTCCTGCAACCCCGCGCTGTCCGCCACACGTTGGCGTGTCTGCTCGCCCGGGTCGCGGGTCGCTCTCCCCTCGAATACCTCGACCCCGCAGAACGCGCCCGCCAACGTACGGTCACCATCGCCCTGATGGACAACCCACCCGTCACCATCGACGACCTCGTCACCCGCTTCGTGACCGCCCTATGAATGGCTCTGACTCAATCCGTGTAGGGGAGGGTCTTGTGCCCTCCCGCGGTCGCCCGCAGGCGACCGCCTCGTTCCGTAACATCACGGTTTCCATTGGAATCGCCCCGAATCGCAGCGAGGTGGTCGCGCTTCGCGCAACGGGAGGGCACAAGACCCTCCCCTACACGGAATGGCGTTCACCTCTGATCAGGAACCCATTCTGAAAGGAATCCTATGCCCACCATCCTTAAGCTGACCGGGCTCGAAATCCTCGACAGTCGCGGTCGCCCGACCGTCCAGACCACCTGCGTCCTGGCCAGCGGCGCCCGCGGCACGGCCTCGGTCCCGTCCGGCGCCTCGACCGGCTCCGCCGAAGCGCTCGAACTGCGCGATGGTGACCCCGCCCGTTACGGTGGACTCGGTTGCCGGACCGCCGTCCGCAACGTCACCGATCGCATCGCCGCCGAACTGACCGGCGTCGATTTCACCGACCAGGCCGCGCTCGATCAGGCGATGCTGGCGCTCGACGGCACGCCGAACAAATCGAATCTCGGCGCCAACGCCATCCTCTCGGTTTCGCTCGCCTGGGCGCGGGCGGTCGCGGCGGAACGCGGGCTGACGCTCAACCAGCACTTCGCCGCCGAATTCGCGCCGAACGAACCGCTGACCGCCCTCCCCCGCCCCACCGTCAATCTCTTCAGCGGTGGCAAGCACGCCGGCGGTCAGGTTTCCATTCAGGACGTGCTGATCGTGCCGGTCGCGGCCACCACCGCCGACGCTGCCCTCGCCGATGTCTACGCCGTCTATCAGGCGGCCGCGAAACTCTGCGAGCGGAAGTACGGCATGCGGGCGCTGGTAGCGGACGAGGGCGGCCTCGCCCCCGATTTCCCGTCGGTCGAGGCGATGATCGCCGACGCGGTGGAAGCGATCGAACT